>JAHIZT010000103.1 GCA_018814355.1 Candidatus Thermoplasmatota archaeon
CAATCCTGGCAGAGATGTCCCTGAAGGAGGCTCGGCCATCCTGCTGAAGCTCTCTCAATATCTTTCTGTCAACATCATCAAGATTGAGACTCATGGACAGAGACTAGCCTTGGGAGGGGGATATCCTTTTCACTTGAAAGGTACGGGTGTTATAGCCAGAAAGAGGTCGAAAACGGTCAATTCGGCGGTATTGGGCTCTAGGCGCAAAACCCCTTTCCTTTTTCCTTAGCCCTCAATTATCCTGAATTGAACATTGACACTATTCGGGTCTACCACATGGAGCGGGGCTACCCACCGGAAGTACGTGAAGCTATTTCCGTGCACGAGCCCAGCATTGAAATCATACTGATGCCAGCTAGCTCCGTCAAATATACTGAAAAGCACAATCGCGACAGCGTCACTGGATCTGTTATTGTAGATGCGGCCCCAGACATCCACACGGTCGGACCCCGCTTCGTATTCGATGGTTGCCGTGAAGCGAGAGGGATGTCCGATATTGGTGCTGGCAAAATAGACCCCGACGACTAGAGCTACTATGACAAAAGCAACGATGGCGAGAATTACATTCGGGACCTCTCTTCCACATTTGGGGCATTTCATCGCCATTCCCTCTACCTGAATCGCCTTTCCTACCTAAGGTCTTTCGGACACTTCGGACGATTGCGGGGCACCCACACGGTACGCACTAGAATGATTGTTAGAGGATTTCAACGACGATTCTTCTCCATCCATTCCACCGCATAATCAATGAACGGTCGTTGAGGTATCAGTAGTGCCTTCCCGTTAGCGACACGACCGGAACGGACCAGACCAGTCTTCTCGACGAAGCTCGTTCCTATGGCGGTGAAGTCCGAATCGTCCCAATCGAAGTCCTGATATTCTACCCACTCTCGCATTCCTTCGAGCACGGCAGGTGCTCCGCGCTTGACCTGTTTCTTCTTAGGATATTTCGCGCGATACTCCGCCAGATGCAGTGAAGTGGCGCACTGGAAGTTCGCCCCCAAGAGGAGGATCCAGCCGTCCAGATCGTAAATACGGGCCAAAGGAGAACCATCCCCCATCGGGAAATCGAGGGTATGCTCGCCGACAATAGTCTCTGCATGTGGTCCTCGTGCTGCAAACGAATCGGATGGATGAAGACTGCGGCGTGTCCCAACTTGGTTCCTGAAACACTCAGGAATGGCGCCGACTCCTCGCGTCGGGGTCATGCTGACATCGTACGGAGGCATGGTTTGACGGATGGTCGCCCACCATGTCTCGGGAACAGGAGGATTCTTCCAGTACGAAGGCTCCGACAGGTCATCAGAATAAGCTGGCATAACCAAGGTTCCTTCACGTCCGAGAGCCGCCTCAAGAGCCATGACAACCGCCACGGGACCTCCGCATACCCATCCGAGAGAGCTCAGCGAAGAATGGACCAGGAGCACCATCCCAGGAGCAATCCCTAGAGCGGCAAGATCGTCTCGAATCGATTGAACGGTCGCTGGCATTCCTTGCGTTGCTCTAACCACATCTTCTTCGTTCATCTTGTTGCACCATGGACTCCGAAGCGATTACCTTTCCCTATTTATGGGCTTTTCCTCAAACCGTAGGGAGTCTGAACCCCTGATGAGCCTATTCCTGGTGACTGGATTCAATCAGGCCTGCATTGCAGTCCGTCCAGATCTAAGGACTCGTAGTCGTTCAATCAGGGGGCTTCTGAGCGACGATGCCAGATTCGTAGCCCCTGGAGAGAACGATGTACAAGCCGCCAACTACGAGCGCTCCGCCCGCGATGATCCAGAGGTTCGGTACTTCGCCAGGTAATAACAAGTAGGCCAGTATCGAAGCGCCTACTGGTTCTCCCAATACGCTCGTCGATACGATATGAGCAGGCACCTTCTTCAGAGCGTAGTTGAACATAGTGTGGCCAAGCATGGTCGGCAAGAGTGCTAGCAGGAGGAACAGGATGATCTCTCTGCTGTCGATGACCAACAGCTGATCCCCTGCCGCGGCGCCAGAGAGGAATAGAAGGACGGACGAGATGCCATACACCGAGAATGCATAGGGCGCGACGGCGACGGACTGCCTCGCGACCCTTCCAGAGAGGAAGTATATCCCGGCGCAGATGCCACCCAAGAAGGCCATCAAGTCCCCGAGAATGGTTACGGAACCCTCCGAGTAATCACTTATTGATATCAGCGCGACGCCGGAGAAAGCGATCAGAATCCCGATCACCGCGACCCTCTTGACCCGTTCTTTCAGAAGAAAATGGGAGACTGCGGCGACGAAGATCGGGTGGGATGTCACGAGGATGACCGATGTCGACACGAGGGTGAGCGTGAGGGAGACTATCCAGAGTCCGAAGTGGAAGGTGAGGGCCAGACCGCTGAGCAGCACGAGCATGACTTCCCTCCGGTTGAACGATCTGATTCCAGAGAAGCCTCCGGTCAAGAACATGAACGGCAGGAGCATCGCGCAAGAGAACGCAAGGCGATAAGCGGCGATTACGAAGGGATCGCTCTCGCTCCACTTGATGAATATCGATGCGAAAGAGACGGAGACCATGGCGACCGCGACGGCGAAGTACGCTCTGGAGGTCTCGCTCATCGGGGGCATGATGGTCGGGGTCCTGGATATCAGTAGATCGTAACGCCCTTTACGCCCTTGGCCTGTCGGATGGCCGGTATCAATTCGACTGGGACCTGGCTCTCGGTAACAATGAAGAGTTTCGGCTCCTCCGATGTCATCGGATCATCGACTATGGCCTGCCTTATGCTGACATTGCCCTTCGACAGGATCTCCGCCACCGCGGCGATGATCCCTGGTTCGTGGGCGTTCATAGGAACAATCTCAATGGCGCTCCATCCCATTGCCGATGCCGCGTTCTTGAGATGGTTCGTCGGCAGCAACTGGGAGAAGAACCTCAGCAAGGTAGGGTCGCTCTTTATCGTCTCAATCGTCGATTTGACGACCCTCCTATCGACGCCAGCGGCTCGTGCAAGTGCGGAATCGGCTATCTGGACATCCCCACATAGCACCTGGTCCCTCTCGATGCGCAACCCGTACTTGAGAAGGTACCGTGCGACTTTCGCCTGTGATGGGTACTTCTCGAAGTAGTTGGAGATCCTATCCCACATAATTATCGATGATTAGATGTGTACAGTAATAGATTAATATTGCGACCATTGTACGCCTTCGCACCGCCTGCCAGCAGCAATGGACTTATATGTCCAGCACAATGGCGTTTACATTGACAAAGAATAGCACGGTATATCTCTGGTGAACACATGGTTGGGAAAACTATCAGGCTGAGGCGGATCTTCGACCACGAGAGTGGCAAGACCGTCATAGTCCCCATGGACCACGGCATCTCGATGGGACCGGTCAGGGGGATCGCTGATATCAGGAGTACGATTGACAAGATAGCGAAAGGCGGCGCCTCCGCGATTGTGATCCACAAAGGCCTGGTCCCGTATGCTGGTGAGGCCGTCGGCAACAAGCTGGGTCTGATAGTTCACATCTCGGCCAGCACGTCGATGTCCGCTGACCCGAACTACAAGAGGCTCGTCGCCTCTGTCGCCGATGTGGCGGCGCTTGGCGCAGATGCCGTCTCGATACACTGCAATATCGGCGGTGGGAAGGAAGATGAGATGGTGGAAGACTTCGGCATGGTGGCCGATGAGTGCAGAGCCTTGGGGTTGCCCCTTCTGGCCATGTGCTACCCACGCGGCCCGAACGTCAAGAACCAGTTCGACCCTGAGGCCGTCGCGCACTGTGCTAGGCTGGCAGCCGAGCTTGGAGCTGATGTCGTCAAGACCAATTACACTGGCTCCGTCGACTCATTCAAGGAGGTCGTCAAAGGGACGCCCATACCCGTCGTGATTGCGGGCGGACCCAAGATGAAATCCGATTTCGACCTCCTCACCATGGTCTGGGACGCCATGCAGGCAGGCGCCAAGGGCGTCTCGATCGGCAGGAACGTCTTCCAGCACGAGGACGTCACGGGCATCACCAAGGCGCTGGGTGACATCGTTTTCAAGGGCATGCGGCCCAAGGAAGAGTATAGGCGGTGAATCCCTGATCGACCGCCAGATCTGGGTTGGCGCCCTTTTCCAGCCCAGTAGTGATAGCAGGAAGAAGATTGTCCTCTCCGCACTGGAGAACGGATTCGACACCGTCGTGCTCGACAAGCGAGACCTGGAGCTCACCTCCCTCGGCAGGTTCAGAGCGGTCACGCTGAACGGGAACGATTTCATCGAAGACGGGAAGACCATCGGGACACTCATCGAACTCAAGGGCAAAGAGGACGAGCACAAGGCGAAGAGGCTGGCGGATAAGGACATCACAGTTGTGATATCTGCGAAGAACTGGAAGGTCATCCCCCTCGAGAACCTAATAGTCCATTTCCAGGGATCGGGCTCGAAGCTCTTGATGCTCGCAAGGACGGCTCAGGATGCAAAGCTCTTCTTCGAGACGATGGAGCGCGGAGCTGACGGTGTTCTCTTGGTACCAGAAAAGATCGAAGAGCTGGCTAAGCTCAGGAAGTTGCTCGAGGACACCTCCCCCCGGCTCGACATGAGGGAGGGGAAGATCACCGCCTTGAGACAGCTGGGGCTCGGGGACAGGGTCTGCATAGACACCTGCTCGATGCTGCAGATAGGAGAGGGCATGCTCATAGGCAACCAGTCCTCATGCCTGTTCCTCATACACTCCGAGACGATTGAGTCAGAGTACGCAGCCTCAAGGCCGTTCAGAGTCAATGCTGGGCCGGTCCACGCGTACATTCTCATGCCAGACGGAAGCACGAGGTACCTCTCGGAGCTGATGGGGGGCGATGAGGCGCTGGTAGTAGGCGCAGACGGTCACACGAGGAAGGTCGTGGTAGGAAGGACGAAGGTGGAGCGGAGGCCTTTGCTGTTGATCGAGGCGGATGTCAACGGCGACAGGTTCTCTACCATAGTCCAGAACGCCGAGACTATCAGAGTGCACTCGAAGGGGAAGATCGTTTCCGTGTCAAAGCTAAAGCTCGGAGATCCGATAACGCTCAAGCTGGAGCGCGGTGGAAGGCATTTCGGGATGTATGTCAAGGAGACGATCCGGGAGAAGTGAATGACGCAGATCGTCGCTTCTCTAGTTGAGAGAAGCATCGCCGGAGTTTCGGACTCATCAAGGCTGGCATTCAAAGAGGGCGCTGACCTAGTGGAGTGCAGGCTGGACCATCTTGGTGGGCTCAGCAGGAAGACCATCGCCGAGGCCAGGATGGCAATCCTCGGACCGACGATCGCAACCCTAAGGTCAAAGGACGAGGGGGGCAATTCCGGCCTCTCTGGCACGCGCAGGGAGCAGATGCTTAGGGCCGTGCTGGAGTCGGATTTCGAATATGTTGACCTTGAACTCGATTCAGACAGGAGGCTGCTGAAGGAGATCAGGCAAGAGGGCTGGGACTCAGAGACAGTCGTTTCGACTCATTTCACAAAGCCAGTCTCCAGACAGATCATCGTGAGGCGCCTGAAGGAGGCGCACGCCGTTGGAGACATCGCCAAAGTGGCAATGCCTTGCGAGCATGCCTCCGACGCGCTAATGCTGGCCAGTATCGGCCTGGGCCTATCGAGGAGAAGAATGAGATATGTGATAATCGGCATGGGCAGCCAGGGACAACTGACCAGAGTCTTTGCGGATACCATTGGCTCGGAACTTGTCTACTCGTGTCTTCCTGGGCAAGAGGCCGCCCCCGGACAGCTCGAGGTGGCTTTCCAGAGCAAGCTGCTGCATGGGCCGCGCACGGTCTTCGGGCTGATCGGACACCCGATCTCACATTCCGTCTCTAGACCGATGCAGGAGGCGGCGATGAAAGAGCTGGGCATGCTCGGAGCGTACCTTCCTTTGGACTTCAAGCCGGGCACTCTCAACAGGAGGTCGTTGAATACTGCCAAAGCCCTTGGATTCAAAGGGCTCAATGTCACGATTCCGCACAAGGGCACGGCGTTCGACCTTTGCGACAGGATGGGAGAATATGCCAAGGTGACAGGGGCAGTCAACACCATCAGGTTCGCAGGCTCGTCATTTGTCGGAGAAAACACAGATGTGAACGGGTTCTCTAGATTGATTGATGGAAAAACATACATAACGAGAGACACCAGAGCCCTCGTAATCGGAGCCGGCGGAGCCGCCCGTTCGATCATGTATGTCCTGTCACAGAGGGGTGCCAAGACAATAATCATCGACATCGAGGAGAAGCGAGCCCGCAAACTCGCCACTACATTCAGCGCAAGAACAGCCCCTCTCAAAAGGGCGCTGAATCACGGTGGACCTTTCGACCTCATCGTCAACTGCTCGCCCGTCGGCATGAAAGGGGTCCCTGGGAACCCTGTCAAGGCAGTAGTGTTCAGTGCTAGTTCTGTCTTCTTTGACATCATTTTCAACCCGCCGGTCACAGAGGCCATGCAGACAGCTGAGGCTTCGGGTGCGAGAGCGTACGGAGGTCTTGAGATGCTGGTCCAGCAGGGGGCAGAGTCGTTCCGACTCTGGACCGGACTCGAGCCCGACGTCGACGTCATGAGAGAGGCAGCCAGGAGGGCGTTGGCATGAGAGGGGTAGCCGCCTGCAGGGGCGCAGCCACAATCGTCAACGCCATAGCGACCGGCAAGGGCGCCGCGTTCGGGATCACGCTCGAAGTGAACGCTTCGGTCGATCTCCAGGAGGGCGCCGGAGACATCGTGCTCAGAGGCTCGACCGAGGGACAGGGACTGGTGGCTAGTTGCGTAAGAGCTGTCGTGGAGAGGACAGACCGGAACCTGAAAGTCCACGGAGAAGCGATTGTCAAATCTGAAATACCGATCTCCAGAGGACTCAAGAGCAGCAGCGCGGTCTCCAACGCTGTTGTGCTGGCGACTGCGAAGGCCATAGGATCGAAGCTTTCTGACATGGACCTGATCCTCGCTGGCATAGAAGAATCCATCAAGGCGGGTGTCACGATAACCGGGGCATTCGACGACGCTTCTGCATGCTTCCTGGGAGGAGTCGTGGCCACAGACAACAGGGACTTCGCGATACTTCACAAGGGAAGGATGGACCCAGACCTCGAGATGCTCCTCCACGTCCCGGACAAACGGATCACCAAGGCGAGCGTCAAGGGGCTCGACTTCGGACCGATCAGAAAAGATGTCGACAGGGCCTTCGAACTCGCGCTGAACGGAGAGTACCTCAAGGCGATGGAGCTCAACTCGAGGGCCTACTCGAAGGTGCTCGACGTGTCGGAGGACATCGCGGAGCTGGCCCGCAAGAAGGGGGCGCTCGGTGCCGGCATATCCGGCACCGGACCGGCGACCGCGATCGTCTGCTCCAGGGCCGATGCACCTGACATCCTATCTGCACTCTCCCGCGAAGAAGGAACGGTGCTCAGAGCGAGGATGAATGTGACCCCTGCAAGGGAGGTGGCTCCACGGCTATTATAGCTAGATCGTCGGTTGCCAGGGGCACCATTGCTGCGCCCCCGTCTAAATCCTACACCCACAGGGCCATGGTCCTGGGAGCGCTCACGCACTCGCAATTCTCGCTCATCAACCCTCTCATGTCAGAGGATACGAAGTCAACTCTGGATGCACTCTACGCCTTCGGGACCGAGTTCAGGAGCAACGCGAACGGAGTATTGATTCACTGCGAGCATCTGAGAGGCGTGCCCGGCATCCTCGATGCCAAGAACTCGGGCACGACAATGCGCTTGATCGCGGGGATCGCCTCTCTGCTGCCTTCGACGACGACTCTGACCGGAGATGAGAGCCTCATCAGGAGGCCGATCGCTCCGCTGATCGACGCGCTGGTACAGTTGGGAGCGAAGTGTTCCTATTTGGCCAAGCCTGGCAGGCCTCCGCTGACGGTGACGGGTCCGATAACGGAATCATCCACCGAAGTCCCAGGAGACATCAGCTCACAGTTCGTATCCTCCCTGCTCATCGCGTGCTCGCAGAAGGAGGGTGACACTCGGATACATCTCAAGAGCCCTCTCAGATCGAGACCGTACGTCGACATAACTCTCCAGATGCTCAGGGACTTCGGAGGCACTGTAGATGAGGAGCCCTCTGGATTCAAAGTCAGAGGAGGCCAGAAGCTCGAACGCGATTCCTACACGGTCCCTGGCGATTACTCATCGGCGTCATTCCCACTCGCAGCCGCGGCCATAACTGGAGGAGACGTGACGATTAGGAACTTGGATGTTCGTTCGCCGCAGGGCGACAGGGCCATGATCGAGCATCTGAGGACGTTCGGCGCCCGTGTCACAGTGACCGATGACGCGGTCAGAGTGAGGGGCAACCATCTGGCTGGCACTGAGATAGATGTGAGGCACACGCCCGACCTCTTCCCGATACTCGCAGTCATCGGCTCGATCGCGGAGGGCAAGACCGTCCTCAAAGGTGGAGAGAACCTGAAGGAGAAGGAGAGCGACAGGATCGCCACTACCACTGAGTTCCTGCAGAACATGGGAGCAAGTATAGTCCCTAGGAACGATGGGTGTGAAATAGTCGGAGTGGAGAGGCTTCACGGAACCAACGTAAGGACCGAGGGGGACCACAGGATACTTATGGCCGCTGCGGTTGCAGCTTTGGTATCGACCTCCGAGTTGAGGATCGAGGACAACGAATCCTACAAGGTTTCGTATCCTGGGTTCTTGAGAGACATGCACCAACTCGGGTGTCGCCTGGAAGTGAGGAAATGAACGAGTTCGGCATGAAGTTCCGGATAGGCATATTCGGCTCCAGCCACGGTCCCTGTGTTGGAGCCAAGGTGGAAGGATGCCCGATCGGCTCGAGAGTATCCGAAGCGGTCATCCAGGCCGAGCTCGACCGAAGGTCTCCTGGCAAAGGGCCAATCACGACACAGCGCAGGGAACGCGACAGACTCGAGATACTATCTGGGCTGCGCAACGGTAAGGCTACAGGCGGCCCCATCGTGGGAACGGTCCGCAACACCGACGCCGACTCGTCTGCATACGACACTTTCCTGAGGGTCCCAAGACCAGGCCATGCCGATTACCCAGCTATGATCAAGTACGCCTGTCATCACGACCATAGAGGCGGAGGCCAGTTCTCTGGGAGGATGACGGCGGGATTGGTTATCGGAGGAGCCATAGCAAGGCAGGTTCTAGACAAGAGAGGCGTGTCCTTGCTTGCGCAGACGGTTCAGATCGGTAAGGTCGTATTGCGAAAGGATGTTCCATTCAGCATAGCGGAGAAGACCGTCAGGGCAAGCGCAGTCGGATGCGCAGACAGAAGAACCGCAGAGCTGATGACAGAGGAAATCGTCAGCGCCCACGAGGGGAAGGACAGCATCGGAGGAGTTGTGAAGTGCTCAGTCATCGGCCTGCCAGTAGGCGTTGGTGAGCCATTCTTCGGATCAATCGAGAGCGTCATGTCAGCGATGATGTTCTCCATCCCTGCTGTGAAGGGCGTCGAGTTCGGCTCCGGGTTCAGGTGTGCCTCCATGAAAGGGAGCGAACACAACGACCCGTACATAATCCGCGGAGGCAAGATCGCTACAAAGACGAACAACGCGGGGGGCATCCTGGGCGGGCTGTCAAATGGGATGCCGATCGAGTTCAGGGTGGCCTTCAAACCGACTTCCTCAATCGCAAGACCGCAGATGAGTCTGGACGTCGTGTCCAAGAAACCGGTCGAGCTAGAGATCAAGGGAAGACATGATCCGTGCATCGTCCCGAGAGCTGTTCCAGTGGTTGAGAATTCGGCCGCAGCGGTCATACTTGACCTCATGCTGCAGGGGGGGTTCACCTGACCAAGATGGAACTCCAAGCCCTGAGAGCTGAGATTCAGAACATCGATTCAGAGATACTCGACCTGGTAGCGCGAAGGGCGGAGGTCGCCAACGAGATCGGACTTGTGAAGGAAAGAGATGGAATGCCCGTTCGCGACAAGGCGAGGGAGAAGAAGGTCATTGAACTCCTCTCCAAGAAGGCTAGGGCGCTGGGACTCCCGAACACGATGGCGGAAGATCTCGCAGGAGCGCTCATCTCGGATTCAGTAAGAGTCCAGAAGTCAAAGAAGACGAAGCAGCTTGCGACGAAGAAAGCGGTCGTAGTTGGCGGAGCTGGACGCATGGGAGAGTGGACCTGCAGGTTCTTGTCGAACCGAGGGGCAGATGTCGTGGTCTGGGATCCACGCGGGAAGCTCAAGGGTTATTCGAACATCAAATCCCTGAGACCTGCTGCGACCGATGCTGACATCGTCGTCGTCGCAAGTCCGTTGGGAGCCTGTCCGAGCGACCTGCGTGAGGTGCTGGACGCATCCCCTGGGGGATTGGTGTTCGACCTCTGCAGCGTGAAATCCCATTTGGCAGCGGAGCTCAGAGGAGCTGCCGACGAGGGGATGTTGGTGTGCAGTGTCCATCCTATGTTTGGGCCGGGCGCGCCCTCTCCCGAAGGACGCAACGTGTTGATATGCGACTGCGGGTCAGAGCAGGCCGTAGACCTTGCCTACGTGATGTTCTCGGGTGCTGGCGCTCACGTGAGCATGCTGAGCCTCGAAAGGCACGATGAGCTCATGGCGTATGTCCTCGGTCTCTCACACCTGTGCGTTCTGTTGTTCGCCGAGACACTTGGCGAATCTGGGATTGGTCTCTCAGATTTCTCTCGTGCCCAGGGGCCATCATTTGACAGACTGGTCCATATGGCCCGAGAGCTGTCGAATGAAAGCAGAAGGATATATCATGACATTCAAGCCCTCAACCCGAACACGAGAGAAGTCATATCCGCTATGGAGACAGCTCTGAAGAACCTCAAGGGGGCATCACTCGATAGCGATCCGGAGAAGTTCAGGGCAATCATGGATTCAGGCAAGAAGTACCTAGAGGTAGATTGAGATGGCGAAAAAGAAGGCGGCGATACTTGGCTCGAGCGGAATGATAGGGCAGAGATTCGCCCACATGCTTGACACGCATCCATACTTCGAGGTCGTTGCCTACTGTGCCTCGGACAGGTCAGATGGTAAGAAGCTGGCTGATGTCTGGAGACTATGCGACATCCACCTTGACCCTCGTCTTGGATCCAAAAGCATCCGGGGAACGAACCCTGCCGCGCTCGCGAAGGCTGATGTGGAGGTCGTGTTCAGTGGCCTCCCTTCTGATGTGGCCGGACCAATCGAGGACGAATGCGCAGACCACGGCATGGCAGTCTTCTCCAACGCAGCTTCACACAGGATGGAGCATGATACCCCTATTCTGATCCCGGAGATCAACTCGGACCATCTAGCGTCCATAGAGGCCCAGAAGAAGAGGAGGAAGACCCAAGGCTTCGTAGTCACGAACGCCAACTGCTCTATCACCGGGCTTGCGCTTGGCCTAAAGCCCCTCGTCGACGAGTTCGGGTTCACCGACATCAACGTGGCCACCTACCAGGCGCTGTCCGGAGGTGGATACCCTGGAGTCCCCTCGTTGGACATCTTGGGCAATGTCCTCCCGTACATCAAGACCGAGGAAGAGAAGATGAATGCTGAGG
Organism: Candidatus Thermoplasmatota archaeon; assembly: GCA_018814355.1. Lineage (NCBI taxonomy): Archaea > Methanobacteriati > Thermoplasmatota > Thermoplasmatota archaeon. The sequence continues at coordinate 11,486 of JAHIZT010000103.1, forward strand.
GCAAGAAGATCCTTGGAACCTACAAGAACGGCAAGTTCATCGACTCGAACATAAGCATCCTGGCTAGCTGTGCCAGAGTCAATGTCAGGGACGGCCACTTGGAGGCTGTCTTCATCAGAGCAAAGGACATGCCAAATAGGAAGATCATATCGAGGACGCTATCCGAGTTCAGGGCGAAGCCACAGAAGCTGAAGCTTCCGAGCGCTCCCGAACGGCCAATCATCGTTCGTAATGAAGACAACAGGCCACAGCCGTTGCTCGACGCGGACGCTGGGACACCGGACAGGGCGAAGGGCATGGCAGTCACCGTCGGAAGGATCAGAGTCGACAGGGACACGCTCAGGTTCTTTCTGCTGGCCCATAACACGATCAGGGGCGGAGCTGGAGGCTCGGTCCTGAACGCAGAGCTCGCTTGCAAGGAGGGTTTGATTTGAGCGCCACCGCGAAGAAGACCGAGAAAAAGGCCGTGACGAAGAGCTATGATGAAATCAAGAAGAAGATCGCCGACGGTGACGTCGTGGTCATGACCGCCGAGGAGTTCAAGCAGTACGTGAAGTCGAACGGAATCAAGAAGGCGGCGAAGGAAGTGGACGTCGTCACCACCGGGACTTTCGGTGCGATGTGCTCTTCAGGCGCCTACTTCAACTTCGGCCACTCGGACCCTCCGATCAAGATGCAGAGAGTCTGGCTGGACGGAATCCCGGCGTATGCTGGTCTCGCGGCCGTGGACGCCTACCTGGGAGCGACCGAACTGGACGAATCGAACAACATGATGCATGGTGGAGCGCATGTCATCGAAGACCTTGTGAAGGGAAGGGCCGTGCGGCTCAAGGCTACGGCGTATGGGACGGACTGCTACCCGAGAAAGGAGATGGACACCTACGTCAGCCTAAAGACCGTCAACCAAGCTGTGCTTCTGAACGTCAGGAACTGCTACCAGAACTACGCGGTTGCCACCAACTCGTCGTCGAGGACGCTCTACACCTACATGGGCAAGCTCCTCCCCGAGTTTGGCAATGCCACCTTCAGCAGTGCCGGAGAGATGTCGCCACTGCTCAACGATCCGTACTACAGGAGCATAGGCATAGGCACTAGGATCTTCCTGGGCGGAGCGCAGGGGTACGTCATCTGGGAAGGCACTCAATTCAACCCGGGCGTTCCGCGGACGCCAGACGGAGTCCCGAAGAGACCCGCCGGGTCCATCGCCGTGATTGGGGACTTGAAACAGATGTCGCCCGAGTTCATCAGAGGACTCACTTTCACGAGGTACGGATCCTCGCTCGGGGTAGGCATCGGGGTGCCGATACCGATCCTTGACGAGGAGATGGCGAGGGCCTGTGCGGTGACGAACGACCAGATATTCACCGCGGTTTTCGACTACAGCCAACCCTCGAGGTCCAGGACCGTCCTGCGAGAAGTCAGCTACGCAGAGCTAAGGTCGGGAGAGATAGACATCAAAGGAAAACATGTGCCGACCTCGTCGCTCTCGAGCCTGTACAAGGCGCGGCAGATCGCGGAGATCCTGAAGAACCAGATACTGAAGAAGCAGTTCTCCTTGGAAAAGCCAGTCCAAAATTTCTCGATGGACAGAGTCTTCAGGTCTCTAGACGTGAGGACTGAGAAGGAGGCGATGTGAATTGAAGACCAAGGTAGTGCTGAACTTCAGTCCGGAAGCAGCCAACACTCCGATAACGCACAACCTGATCATGAAGAACCATCTGCTCGTGAACATCCTGCGCGCTGAGATAGATGAGATCGGCGGCAAGATGGTCCTCGAACTCTCCGGCAAGGCCGATGACATCAGGAAGGGCATCGACTACCTGAAATCGAACGGCGTGGGCGTCAGGCCGATCAAGGAGGGCGTGAGGCGGGACGACGATGTGTGCACGCACTGCGGGATGTGCGTCTCGATCTGTCCCACCAAGGCGCTCGCATATGACCCGAAGACCGGGAAGGTCACATTCACCGAGGAGAAGTGCGTGGCGTGCGGAGTGTGTATTGATGCGTGCCCTCCCAGAGCCATGGAGATCCTGATATGAGTGAGTTCGTAGTCGCGAAGGTGGAGATAGAGGAAACGGCCGCAACGATCGCAGCGGAGAGGGATTACCTAGAGGCAGCGGTCGATGCGATCAAATCCGCACGCGCGAAGATTGAGAAGCAGATACGCAGAGACGATTTCTTCCTCACCACTCTAGAACCATACGAGACCCCGAAGGATGGCAGCCCCGTTGTCAAGCGTATGTGCGAGGCAGCGAAGTTGGCTGGAGTAGGTCCCATGGCTACAGTCGCAGGGACGATCGCGCAGGAGGCAGTGGAGGCCATGGCGGCTCAGGGCCTAACGCATGGCTGGGTAGACAATGGCGGAGATGTCGCATTGATGCTCGAGAGCCCGGCGACTCTTGAGGTCTTCAGCGATCCGGGCTACAAGACGGCGTTTGCCTTGGAACTGGAGCCGACTGAAGGAATCACCGGGATATGCTCGTCAAGCGGCAGGATAGGGCATTCGATTAGTTTCGGGAACGCCGATGTTGCACTTGCCATCGCGGACTCCGCGATTCTTGCGGACGCACTCGCGACAGCCATAGGAAACCGAGTCGCGAATCAGGATTCACTGAAGACATGCTTCGACCCGTTCAAAGGGTTGGACGGATTCATTGGAGGATTAGCGATGATTGAAGGTGCGGTTTCGATGCACGGGAGACTGCCGAGCCTGGTGGAAGTAGAGCACAATGCTGAACGGCTGACTTCGCACAGCAAGATGTCATCCCCACGGTTCATAGGTCCCTACGATCAGTGTTCAGAGGTGAGGACATGAAGGTCATCAAGTTCGGTGGAACCTGCCTGGGATCAGAGGACACGCTCCAGAGAGCAGCGAAGGTAGTGAAAGACGAGAAGGAGCAGAAGATCGTGGTGGTCTCTGCATCAGCCGGCGTGACGAACGCGATGAAAGATTTCATCTCGAAACAGAGGCAAGAGAAAGAGATCGACGATTTCATTCTCCAGCTGAAACTCAGGCATGTCGACATGCTCCCAAAGAAGGACGGTCAGGCACGCAAGGAAGCACTGGACAGGATTGAGGGCAAGATGACCAAGCTGGAGAGGCTCCTTTACGGCGTCGCCTACACCGAGGAACTCACTCCGAGGACGAACGATCTCATACTGAGTTTCGGGGAGAGGCTGTCTTCCATAGTCGTGGCCGCGAAGCTCAGTCATGATGGCGTGGAAGCGATCCCTGTGGAAGCAGATGCGATAGGGATGATCACCAACGATCAGCACGGAAACGCCGTGGCCATCCTGGACGAATGCGAGAAGAACATGGGACCCGCGTTGGCCAATGTCGTGAAGAAGAACGTAGTGCCCGTGGTGACGGGATTCTTCGGCATAACAAGAGCGGGTCACGTGACGACTGTGGGCAGGAGCGGTACGGACTACACCGCAGCTGTCGTGTCCTACGCGACCGAAGCAAGACCGATCGAGATATGGAAGGAGGTCGATGGATTCATGAGCGCGGACCCGAAGCTGGTCAAGAACGCCTTCCTGCTTGACAAGCTGTCGTACGAGGAGGCGGCAGAGCTCGCCTACTTCGGGGCACAGGTCCTGCACCCGCGCGCAGTCCAGCCAGCTAGGCTGAAGGGGATCGAGATAGTCATCAAGAACCTGTTCAAACCCGAATCGCCTGGGACCGTGATTGGGAAGAGCAAGCATGCCAGGAAGGATATCATCAAGAGCGTCTCGTACCTCCCGGACGTCGCCACGCTCAAGGTATACGACACGGGTGCTGGGTACAAATCGGGGTTTCTGGCAGACATAACCGCATGCCTTCACAGGGCGAATATCAATATATTCTCAGCAACGACATCACAGACATGCGCTGCTATCCTCATCGAAGAGGCCGACATCCCGAACGCGAAGAAGGCCATCAAGGGGATCATAGGCACGGTCGGAGAGAACTTCGAGGTAACCCCTGGAATGGCTTTGGTCTGCACGGTCGGAGAGGGATTCGGGCAGACAAAGGGCATTGCAGCAAGGGTGTTCAATGCGGTCGCAGCCAAGAACGTGAATGTCGACCTGATCTCCGCGGGTGCCTCCATGGTGGCATATCACTTCACGGTCGACAGAAAGGACCTCAAGAACGCGATCGTTGCCATCCACGATGAGTTCTGGGCGAAGACCCTGAAGGAGAACACTTCCGACGGGCCGGTCTCCTAGGCGATCCTGACGAATGTGGAGTTGAACGCGGAGTTCCCGCCATACTTCTGCACATAGTCTGTTGTGAGGAAGTTCACGTTCTTGCCATCGCTCAACTTCGGCCAGAGCGCGGAGTATGTGAGCATCACGCCTCTGGGGATGGCATCCGAGATCTCGGCCCTGACTGTCCATTCTCCGAACTCGTTCGCGAGGGTTATCATCCCGCCATCCTCGATCTCATCTTCCTTCGCGTCCTGTCCGTTCACGAACACGACGGGCTTGACCTCGGGCCTGAGGAGATGGTATTGGGACCTGATCAGGAGCTTGTGGACTGGCGTCAGCAGCTGGTATGGCAGGCGCTTCTGGACTTCGACATGGGAGGGGAGACCCCCCAAGCCGTCGGCAGAGGCGGCCGCTGAGTACAGCTCTATCTTCCTCGTGGGGGTCGTGTATACGAGCCTGTTCGGGACCTTGAACTTCAAGAACCCTTTCTTCTTGAGGTCTTCGAACGACCCCTCAAGTCCCCTGCTCTTTGAAATCAGAGTTCTTGCGATCGTCTCGTCGTCCTCGAACAACTCCTTCTGGCTGAATTTCATGGAACTGGCCAATGCTCGGAACAGGTCGCTGTTGCTCTTGGTCTCGCCCAGTGGCTCGATTGCCTTCTCGTTTAGTGACAGGTACTGGTGGAAATAGGATGCATGGACGTCGAAGTGCTCGAAGAAGCTCGTTGCGGGCAGCACTACGTCTGCGTAGTCCGCGGTGTCGGTCTGGAACATGTCATGGACAACGGTGAAAACGTCCTCGCTGGCAAACCCCTTGCGAACAAGCGACTGATTAGGGAGCGTCGCAAGCGGATTCGAATCGTAGATGAACGCCATCTTGATCTTGCCGGTCTCGAGCGTCCTACCGAGATCCACCATGTTGTGATAGACCTTCTTCCGTGAGGTCAAGCTCCAGCCTTCAAGGTAATCATTGTCGAAGTCGTCCAGATCAGTGGAGTAGAAAAAGCCTCTGTTCTCGCCTATCAGAGCGGGCAGTGCGCTAATGGCCCGTATCATCTCCCCGCCGTTCTTGTTCCTCTGCATGCCGTAGCCCATCATTATGCAATTAGGGCGCAGCGAAACGTAGTCCGCTATGAAATCCTCCATGTCTCGCTTCGACAGCCCCGTGATCTTGGCCATCTCGTTGAGGTCCCATTTCTTTGAGATCTCTATGAGCCTATCAAACCCGGTTGTGTTCTTCTTGACGAATTCCTCGGGGTAGAGCCTGTTCTCAATTATGTGGTTGATGCAGCCAAGCGCCATTGCTGCATCGGTCGTGGGCCTGATCTGGAGATGGATCCCAATCTCGGCAGTCGCTGTCCTTATCGGATCGATGACGTAGACCTTTGCGCCGTGCTTCTGTGCCTTCTTGATGATCTCGTAGCCGTGCGGGCTGCTCCATGCCGGGTTCATTCCCCAGACCACAATGAGCCTGCACTTCTCGATCTCTTCTGGCAGCATCCCCAGGTTGGAACCATAGACTATCTGAAGCGCTCTGTCGCCGGCCCGTGAGCATATCGTATGGGTTATTCTAGACGCACCAATGGCGTTGAAGAACCTGGTCGGGAAGTGCCTCTGGACGAAGCCCATGGTTCCGGCATAGTCATACTGGAGGATCGAATCTGTTCCATATTTCGCCGAGCGCGTTCTGATCTCATTCGCGATCTCGTCCAAAGCTTCCTGCCAAGTGATTCTTCGGAACTTGCCCTCGCCCTTCCTACCATCCCTCTTCAAGGGGTACAGGACCCTCTGCTTAGAGTACACATATTGCATGAGGTTCTGTCCCTTGGGGCACAGGAAACCCTGTGTGAATGGTTGTTTCTCGTTCGCCTCGATGGAATGAAGTTTTCCGTTCCTGACTCTGGTGACCATGGAACAAGTATCATAACAGTCTCTTGGGCAGGTGTTGAATATGTACAAATGCTGGCCCTCCGGGACAAGATGCCGCAAATATGTGGCTGCGCTACTGGAAGAGCCTACAGGGATTTATAAATTCCCCGGCCAGCATTCAAGAGACATTCGCAGCTATCCTGCATTTCTCAGGCTACTTTTCCTGCTGTCCGGATTCAGATCGACTGCAATCGTGCGGATGAAAGGACTTATTTCCAAGTATCTTCCCAGGAATCCATGCGAAACATCTCTGGGAGTCTCTTCCTCTTCCTGGCCGCGGGAACGGACTCTGGGTATCCCACGGTCATGCATATCGGAACCTCGCGCTCCTTCGGGATGCTCAGGATCTTCTTGACCTTCTCAGGTTCGAAGTCGCCTATCCAGCAAGTACCGAGATCGAGTTCGACTGCCCGTAGTGAGAGGTGGTCGAGGGCAATCGTCATGTCAACAGTGGAGTAATAGGCGTCGGGCTCGGCGATCCCGACTAGAAAGGCTGAACATCCGCCAACGAATTTCTGGTTTCCGCAGACGGGCACCAATTTCCTCTTTGTTTCCTGATCGGTGACCACTATTATGTTCCATCTCTGTCGGTTCATCGAAGACGGCGTGAGCCTCGCGGCATCCAGCAATTCCTCGAGAACATCCTTCGGGATCTTCCTGTTCTCGTATTTCCTGATGTACGTCGCCCATGGATTGATTCCCTGACGTCCATAGAGTCAACCTACTTGACCAGTTCCCCGATGACCCTGTACTCTCCCCAGTAGAGCATCATATTCGCCTTGTCGTAGGCTGCGTCCTTCCTCGCCGCTACTATCTCGCCGATGAACCATGTGTGGTCCCCAGCGTCGACCTCCTTGACCTTGACGCACTCGATGTTGACCGGGCATTCGGCGATGAGGGGCGCGGATATCTTCTGTGCCTTCTCCCTCGTCAGTCCAGCTGCTTCGAACTTGTCCACGCGCCTTCCGGATTTGGAGCCACAGATCTCGGTCTCCTTTAGCAGATTCCTGTCAGGTACGTTGACGGCGAAATCCTTGCTCTCCTTGAACAGATGATGGCTGAAACGCTTGGGCCCGATTCCGACCCCGATGTACGGCGGTCGGAATGAGAACACGTGGCACATGGCCAAGGTGATGATGTTGTCCTTCTCCCCTCCCACGGTGCCCAGGATCACCGGGAATCCTGAGAAGCAGTCCTCCGCGTCGTCAGCTGATATGCTTTGTTTCATGTGCATCCCCATACGATAGCAGCCGCACGAATCTGATATGCCTATTCGCCGAGAAGCCTCTTGTAGTCGTCAGCGGACATGAGAGCCGACAGCTCGGCTGGGTTGCTCATCTCGACAACAGCCACCCATCCCTGACCGTACGGATCCTTGTTAAGGAGTTCAGGAGAATCAACCAGCTTTCCGTTGGAGTCCTTCACGACACCAGACACCGGGGAGAACACTTCTGAGACGGTCTTGACCGATTCGACGTTGCCCAGGACCTCTCCCGCCTTCACTTCCTTGTCTGCAGCCGGAAGTTCCACGAAAACTATCTCCGTCAGCTCCGTCTGAGCGTGATCCGTGATGCCTACACGTGCCAACTTGCCCTCCACTTTGACCCACTCATGGTCCTTGGTGTACTTGAGGTCCGGCAGAACGACTGACATATCTGGCCTCCTGATTGGACGCGTGATGCCGTTATCCGAATTTATACCTTCTCCCTAGGCTGGGAACGGGTTGCGGCTCTGGGTGGATTGGTGGTGTTCTGAGTAGTTGCACCTAGCTCTCTGAGGGGCTCATGTGCAACGCGGCCGCGTTAGCTAAGTCAGTCCTGACCTTCTCGGGCTTGCTCAACAATCTGGGGAATTCCGAGCAACCATGAGGAGTGTTTGCAAGGGACAGGGTTCTGTTGCATTATCGGGTGATGACCCTCAGGTCACCTCTCCTATGCAACTCGTTCCATTCGGCTCCGACCGTGCGGCCATCGCTGGCTCGTATAGGATCATCATCACGTCATGCTGGAACGCGCCGGGGTC
>JAHIZT010000104.1 GCA_018814355.1 Candidatus Thermoplasmatota archaeon
AAGGCGATATCGGAGACACTGGCCGCGGCCGGACATACCATCGTCCGGAAGGACATCGTCAAGGACAATCAGGAACAAATCAGAGCAGCCCTCAGGGGATTGATCGAGGACGCAAACGTCCAGGCGGTCATAATGAACGGTGGCACAGGGGTCTCCTTGAGGGACGTGACGTTAGAGTCTGTTCATGACTTCGAGGAGAAGCAGCTGCCTGGCTTCGGCGAGCTTTTTCGGATGCTGAGCTACGAGGAGATCGGGAGCGCCGCGATCATGTCCAGAGCCGCGGCCTTCGTAACGGAAGGCAAGGTGGTGTTCTGCCTTCCGGGATCAGAGAAGGCCGTGCGGCTGGCAACGACGAAGTTGATAGCCCCTGAACTTGGTCACCTGGTCTGGGAGGCCAGGAGATGAGGCCGATAAAACGGCTCATACAGATGGAGGAGGCGCTCGCTCTCGCGAAGGGTCATGCAGTCCCTATGACAAGGACGGAATCAGTCTCTATGCTCGATGCCGCGGGCAGAGTGGCCGCGGAAGAAGTGGTTTCGCGCATTAGCGTTCCGCCGTTCTCAAGATCCGCCATGGACGGTTACGCAGTGCGCGCTGAGGATACCTACGGGGCGTCCAAGCTCGGCCCGGTCAGACTCAGGAGATTTGAGGTGATCTACGCCGGATCAGTTCCCAAGAGGACTGTTGGAAAGGGTCAATGTGGGGAGATCGCCACTGGTGCAATGCTACCAAAGGGGGCTGATGCAGTCGTCATGGTGGAGGACACGGAATCCGATGGTGAAGTCGTTCTCGTCTACTCGCCAGTCCACCCGGGCCAGAATGTGTCGAAGAAGGGCGAGGATATCAAGCCAGGGACGAAGGTAGTCTCAAAGGGAGATCTGTTGAATCCGAGCAAGATAGGCGCATTGGCCGCTCTCGGGAAGAAGGGCGTCAGAGTGTTCTCAAAACCAGTTGTTGCCGTCATTCCAACCGGAAATGAGATAGCCGAACTCGGCAGACCTCTGAAACCCGGGCAGGTGTACAACATAAACAGCTACACTCTGTCAAGCGTCATACATGCGAATGGCTGCGATGTCTTGACCTTGGACATCGTTAGCGACCATCTTGCGGATCTGGAACAAGTGGTCAGGGACAACTCCGAATGCGACATGCTCGTGTTCTCTGGCGGCAGCTCTGTTGGAGAGCGAGATATCATGCTCGATGTCCTCGAGGGGAACGGAAAGGTGGTCTTCCATGGAGTAGCGATCAAGCCGGGAAAGCCTACTCTGTTCGGCGTGATCGGGAGACAGCTCGTCTTCGGTATGCCAGGCTATCCCACCGCTTGCCTGTCAAACGCATACATGTTGCTCGCTCCTGTCCTGAGGAAGATGGCCAGGTTGCCTGACAAGTCACAGGAGTCTGTCGAGGCCAAGATGGCGAAACGAGTCGTCTCTACAACTGGCAGAACTCAGTTCCTGACCGTGAAGCTCGAGAATGGTGTCGCTCATCCCGCCTTCAAGGAGTCGGGGGCAATCACCAGCATGGCGTTCGCAGACGGCTACGTAGTGATTCCGGCGGATGTGGATCTCTTGGAGAAGGACGAGACCGTCAGGGTCTACCTCCTGTGATTCCGACATTCATGTAGTCCTCTCGGCGGCCGGAGCTGCGTGAACCTGAAATACAACCTCGCGGATTGCGGAGCCAGGAAATCGGAGCAGTGAAAGACTGAGCATTAGGCAGATGGGGCGCGAGGATATTCAACACGCTCTGTCATTGATAAACGTCGAGGGATGGAACTATACGAGCGAGGAGATTGAGCGGATGCTCAATCTGGATCCTGGCGGGAGCTTCCTGTACGGGGACAAACCGCCCCTGGCGGTGGTGACGTGCGTGACCTACGGTCGGACAGGCGTGATAGGACACCTGGTCGTCTCACAATCGGCCCGCGGGCAGAAGATAGGGCGAGCCATGCTTCAGAAGGCCATTGACTATTGCGACAGTCAGGGGGTGGATTCAATCCTTCTCTATGCGACCGACGAAGGCGCGATGCTGTACGAGAAATTCGGTTTCAGGACCCTCAGGCGTACACACTGCACATGCGCTAACACAACCGAAGGGGCTGCGTCGCGCAATGGTCCCGTTTGTGAACTTGTCAAGCCAGATGACCTGGAGGAGATCCTGGAGATTGATAGCAGACTGTTCGGCGATGATAGAAGCAAGCTCATGAGAATGCTCCTCTCGGAGTACCCGCAACACTCGTACAAGCTCGAACGCGACGGAAAGATCGTCGGCTTCGCCCTCGGAAGAGGCACTTCGCTAGGTTTTGACTTCGGACCCTGGGTATGCCTGACAGGAGACATAACGGATGCTGAGTCGCTTTTCAACGCCACAATGTCCTCATTCGGCGCTGGCACGGTCTTCCTCGGAGTCTTCACAGACAACCCCCGGGCCATGGAGATAGCGGACAGGATGGAGAAGATAAGAACCTGGGAAACGAGGCTTATGATAAGCGGAAAGGACCGTTATTCATCCCACATCGAGCACGTCTTCGGCGTGGCGGCCTTCGAACTCGGCTGAAGCACGTGCTCAGTAGGTGTCTCTCTCTCGTTTGGTGTAGTAGAAGATGTCCGTTTCCCGGTGATACCCGGCCTTCTCGAAGAGGCGCATCGAATCCCCGTTGTCTCCTTCTATGTGGATGCAGAAGATGTGTATGCCTCTCCTCCTCAACGCCTTCTCCGACTGAGTGATGAGCGATGTCGCGATCCCTTTTCCCGTGAACTCCGGGAGGACCGCCAGACGGTTTATCCACCCCTTCCTGCCATCGTCACTGCACAGGGATACACCTACGAGCTTTCCATCTGAGAAGGCCCCGATGAAGAGAGTGGGTTTGTCCTTCAACTGCTTGACGAGCCTCTGGGGACTGTCACGTCCCCCGGGCTTGTAGGGCAAGCCTGCCGCAGTCCAGACTCGTTTCATGGCCTCAAGCTCCGTCACCTTCAAAGGTCGGATGTGGATCTTGCCCTTAGTCCCGCTCATGATGCCACCTGGTTCGCGGATGGGGTAGAAAACGCGGATCGAGGACATGAATCATCCGGTCGACTGAGCAAACGAATTGAAGGGGTTTGAGAGATGGCCAGAATCACTTCTTCTTTGCTCTCGTCTTGGGCTTGGTCTTCTTCTTAGGCTTCGCAGCCCTCGTTTCCATAAGCTTCTCGCAGCAGACCACATCCTCGAGGACCCCATACCCCTCTTCTGACACGAGTAGTGTCGTCCCGCAGACTCCGCAAACGTATTCAGTGCCTTTCTTGGATTTCGTCATTGATCTTCCTCCTGATAGTCTTGTTTCCAGAAGAGGTCCGGGCGGTGTATTTGCGTTGAGACGTACTGTAACGTTGGGCCGCACGCTCCGTGCGAACGACGGAGCTGGAGAAGGTCATTAGCGCAATCGAAATATGGACGCGCCTACAGGGGTCCCTGGCTCCTCGCATAGGATGCTAGTTGTTCCATTACTTCGAAGACCTGGAAGGCCTCCACCATGTCTCTCGCCTTGTACGATACAGTCTTGATGTCCTTTCTCTTCACGAGTGGCACGCGGGAGACCATCTGGGCCATGAGAGGCCTCTCGAATTCGACTTCCATGACGATTGGCTTTCTCACCGCATATGGCTTGATCTCATTGAATTTCCCCAGCGCCTCTTTCGCCCCCTTTCTGATGAGCGCGCATGCCTTCGCAGGCGCAAGCGAGTGAACACCATAGAGGCCGATTCCCTCCTTCGTCGGGACCCCAACGACATTCTTCACAAGGGCCCTCAGCTGCTTCACTGCGTGGGCGTCGCCAGAGACCAGAACCACCGGTACGCCGAAGTGGCCCGCGATTGCAGCGCTCAGACCCGTCTCGCCCACCAGCTTCCCGTTCAGTCTCAACGCAGCAATGTCGTATGTATAGGTGTGCCCGAGTACGCCTGCGTGCGTGTGGCGCATGGAATGGTACCCAATCTGGAATACTGCATCGAATTCAGATGATATGCCTGACATCATCCCCAGGTCGTATGGGGATCCTTGGATTATCTCGATGTCTGGGTCCATCTTCTCGACGAGAAGGTTCCTGCCTGTGTCATGCGCATCGCACACGACAATCCTGTCTGCCCCCGCATCCCTGGCCCCCTCGACCGCCGCCTGAGCCTCGCCAGTCATGATCTCTCTCATGCGGTCGTAGTCCATCCCTTTCTGATCGGTTTGAACGTCATGGGCCAAGACTGCGACACCTTCCATGTCTACTGTGATGTGTACTTTCATTGTCTCGAGAGCCAGATGGCGTTGGCTGGTTAAGAACTTGGCTAGGGCACTCCACCCGCCTAGATCACTACCGCAAAGTCTTTTATCAACGATTTCTCCATATACGCCGTAAGATGACTCAGGCACCCAAGCTCCTCTCGAAGCCCACGGATCTGACCGACCGCAGGATGCAGAGCCTGTCCCGATGTTTTGAGCTCACGACGGGACTCCTGAATGTAGAGGACATCAGCGCCCTGTTGCAGAGGATCGCGGAATCCGTGAAAGAGATATTCGGATTTCGACTGGTGAGCATCTCGATCCTGGACGACGCGCGGGAAATCTTCACAGATCATGCGATGGCAGGCTATACGCTTGAGGAGGAGGCCGAGGTAAGAAACAATCCTCGGGCATTCGCACGCGACGAAATAGTTGCTGATTTCAAGGAGGATTGCAGGGTCTCAAAGATAGCCTACTTCATACCAGTGGAGAAGGTGACTGGCACTCTGGAGAGCTTTGTGGCCGTTCACGACAGGGAGGCTGCGAGGCTCTCCCGCAGATCGCCGGAATCGTGGCATGAGCTTGACCTGCTGTACTTCATGCTGGTCAACCGAAGAGGCAATCTGATCGGGTATCTCCAGGTCGATTATCCGTTGGATGGTAAGCTCCCGTCCTTGGAGACTGTTGAAGAGATCGAGCTCTTCGCGGGGATTGCGGGGGTCGCCATAGAGAACTCTAAGATGTTCAAGAGGGCCAATGACCTCCTATTCGAGAACGAGGTCAAAACTACCAGGATACTGCAGCTTTTAGAGCTCATCCGAAGCGTCTTGAGGATAGACGACATCGAGATTGTACTCCAGAAGGTTTCGGATGTGACGGCCGCCACCTTTGGTTTCCGGAAGACGGGGGTGTCTATGTTCACAGAAGGTTCTGACCGCGTGGCCGTGCACTCCCTAACGGGATACGGACCAGAAGAAGAGGAGGCTGTCCGAAAGAGCGCCATCCTGAAGTCGAAGGTACTCGAGGATTTCAAAGAGCAATTCAGAATTACCAGGACTGGATACTTTGTCCCGGGCGAGAACCAAGGGGACGGATCGGGCTTCGTGTTCATCGAGGATCCGGCTAAGGTCATGGCCAAGAGGGCAACTCCAGATAGCTGGCACGAGCTAGATCTGCTTTATTTCGGCATGTTCGATAGGGATGGCAAGATGCTGGGCTACCTCCAGCTGGATTATCCTGAGGACGACAAGATTCCAACCAAGGAGACGATGCAGGCCGTGGAGGCGTTCGCTTCCATAGCCACAATCGCTATCGAGAACTCGTCCATGTTCAATGACCTTAACCAGGCGAAGGACCAGGTCAGGATGTATCTCGACCTGCTCACCCATGATGTTGGGAACCTCGTCAATCCGGTAAATGCTTACCTGGAGATCGTCCTGGGCACCACGACACTCTCGCCGGTCCAGTACAAGTACATCTCATCCGCCCAGGAAGCAAGCAGGAGCATGATGCACTTGATCAGGAACATCAGGCGGTCGGCTCAGATGCTTGAGTCAAAGGAGATCGAGCTGGTCCCTGTGAATCTCTCAAAGTCGATCCACCAGGCTTCGATGGAGGCCAAGAGCGCGTTCCTGGGCAAGAACGTGGTCATCAAGACAACATTCTCGGAGCGTGACACATGGGTCATCGCGGACAACTTCCTGGACGAGGTGATCTACAACCTTCTCACGAACGCCATCAAGTACGATGAGCACGAAGAGGTCGCCATAGATGTTGAGACGAAGCCAGAGGAGCTCGAGGGCAGGAGCTACATCGGCATCAAGGTGATCGACAGAGGTATCGGTATCCATGATGAGTTCAAGGAGAAGGTGTTCTCAAGGGATTTCAGGAAACTGCCTCGGGATGAGCGTCCTATGGGTCAGAAGACGAAAGGCGCCGGCATGGGTCTGTCAATAGTAAGCTCGCTCATAGAACGGTATGGCGGCAGGATATGGATAGAGAACAGGGTGTACGACGACTATTCTAGAGGATGCGTGTTCAACATGCTGCTCCCCAAGGCATGAACAATTCAAGGCAGGAATGGGAAACGATTAATATCGCGGTCTGTGATGCGCCAGCCGGCAGGCGAGCATGGCACTGATTGACGAGATAGCTGATATCCAGAGGAAGAACGGCATAGTCGGGCGCAGGAATGAGCTGGAGAGGGCCCTCGTGGCCATCAAGTCAGGCAAGAATCTCATGATTGAGGGCCCTGTGGGTGTCGGGAAGACAGTGCTAGCAGTCGCCGTAGCGAAACACCTTGGACGGCCGGTATTCAGAATCGATGGAGATGAACGGTACACTGAGCAGAAGCTCTCCGGATGGTTCGACCCCCCCATAGTACTCGAGAAAGGCTACATTGCGGATGCGTTCGTTCCCGGTCCTTTGACTGATGCCATGCGCGAAGGAGGAGTCCTTTTCATGAACGAGATGAACAGGATGCCCGAGGGGGTGCAGAATATCCTCCTCCCTGCAATGGACGAGGGTTTGATTGAGATACCGAAGATCGGCACCGTCAAGGCCAAAATCGGCTTCGTTGTCATTGGCACTCAGAACCCGCGGGAGTTCGTGGCCACGACTGCGCTGTCAGAGGCGCTCTCTGACAGGTTCGAGCTCCTCCTCCTTGACTACCAGTCCCTCGATGAAGAGACCGAGATCGTCAGAAAGGCTCTCCCCAAGGCTCAGCCTGAGATCATAGCACGCGCTGTGTGGATCGCCAGGAGAACCAGGGACCACTCCAACATCAGGCGAGGAGCTAGCATCAGGGCCGCCATGAGCATCGCCCAGTTAACGGGCAGCATGTCCAAAGACATGCTCGAGGGCATGCGGAAGGCCGCGCATATGGCGCTTCCGACAAGGATTGAAATGAGGGAGGAGTCGAAGAGGTCCGCAGACGAGATCATCGATGAGATTGTCAACGAGTGCTTTGCGCTTCCACCACCTTCTCCAGGTCGTCCTTTGGAGGATGAGAAGAAGCGGGAGGAAGAGCGACGCCGGGCGCGTAATGAGGAAAGGGTGAATCAGATGGACATTCCGGACCTTGTTCAGATCATAGAGGACGCAAACGCGGAGGATCTGATACGCAATGATGATATCGGTTGGGCCATTGCACAGAACTACTCCCAGCTAAGGGTTAGGCTCAAGGACCAGACACTCATAGAGCTGGCGAAACGGATCGCTGTCAAGGCGACCATCCGGCGCGTCTTGCAGCTCCTTGGTCCCGTGTCCATGCCAACTTACATTTCTCGGAGCGAGTTTCGACTGGGGGAGGACGCAGAGATAGATGTGGAGTCGACCTTGGATTCATTGGTTGAAAAAGAGCATTTGTCCCCATCTGACATCATCGTCGAGAGGCGCGAGCCCAGGCAGCTGTCCGTGGCCATGATGCTCGATGCCAGCCTGTCTATGACTGGTGACAAACTGGCGATGGCGACTGCGGCCATAGCTGTCCTCGCTTTTCGACTGAAGACGGTGGACTATATCCTGATAACCTTCAATGACAGGCCCACAGTTCTGAAACGAATCAACCAGACAAGGAGCCTTGACAGCCTAATATCCGACCTGCTTGACGCGCACGCTGGAGGATACACCAACATAGAAGGAGCTCTCAGGAAGGGAAGGGATGAGCTCTCCATTTCCAAGACGAAGAATCGGGTCGGGATTCTGATAACCGATGGCAACTACACGGTCGGTGCGAACCCTGCGGACGCGGCCTCGGCTTATAGGAGGTTGTTCGTGATCATGACGGAGAGCCATGATTGCCAGCCTGGTATTTGTGAGGACATCGCGAAGAGAGGCGGAGGACACATGTACGAAGTGTCCAGCTTCGACGAGATTCCTCGGGTCCTTTACAAGGTTCTGAGGATGGTCGCGCAAGGCTCTCCCGGAGCCCAGCGGTGAAGCGAGAGGTCGATCGGGGATGATGGAAGCCGAGCTTCTCGTCAGAATACCGAAGATGTGGGTCACCGAGATCCCGAACAGGCATGAGGTCTCTATCAAGATCGTGAACAGGAGACGCTCGGGAAAGATGGGCGTGCGCGACCTCGTCGAGATCACCGGTTCTCAGGAAGATCTCGAGGCGATTCTCCTGGAATTCAAGAACGAACCATGGGTGAAGAGCTATGATCTGGACTTCATGGAGTCCGGGAAGTTGATCGGTGAGGTTCTGACCTACAAGTGCTTGGCCTGCGCCATGCTTGCAGAATCCAAGTGCCATCTCATGTCCGCAAACGGCACGAGCGATGGGAGGATTCTCTGGCATATCATGACCAGCGATCGTGATGACGTGAAGAAGCTCGTCACGAAGCTTAACAATGCGATGTTCGACGCGGAGATCCTGAGACTGACACCTATCGCCGAACACGAGGTACTGACGCGTCGGCAGGAGGAAATCATAATCATGGCGTTCGAGAAGGGATACTTCGAAACCCCGAGAAAAGTCAAATTGAAGGACCTAGCGGAGGCTACCGGGGTCTCTCAAGCGACGCTATCCGAGATCCTGAGGAAAGGTCAGAAGAAGATAGTTGTCGACTATCTGAGGGGAAAGCGAAGGGCCCGTTGAACCCGTCCCGAAATTGGCCAGTATGAAGGAATATGCTGACTTTCCGTGCACAGGATATATTTGAACGTTTTGGGAGGTGTATGTGCCTCCGAACTGGGGGTCACCATATGGTTATATATCCGCAGGAAGCCAAATCGTTATCCAATAGCTTCCCCCTCTTTTTTTTCTTGCTAACTCAGCAGCACGGGCTTTCCTGTCTGCAATCTCTGTAGCATTGCATTTTTGTACCGGGCCGACGTTAATATCCTGATTTCACAGATACGGTGCTTCATGCGAATAGTGCCGAAGAAGGTATTCTTCACCAAAGGGGTGGGAAGACATAAGCATCAATTGCAGTCTTTCGAGCTCGCGCTCAGAGATGCGGGGATTGAGAAGTTCAACATAGTGTCCGTCTCGAGCATATTACCTCCTGACTGCGCGATCGTGTCAAGGGATGAAGGGTTGAAGGAACTCGTCCCTGGACAGATCGTTCATGTCGTGATGGCCCGCAACTCGACGAACGAGCCGAACAGGCTTGTAGCCTCGTCAATCGGATGCGCGATTCCCGCGGATCGATCACAGTACGGCTATCTCTCGGAGCATCACACATACGGTGAGAACGCGGGTTTGGCGGGCCACTACTCGGAGGATCTAGCCGCCACCATGCTGGCCACGAAGCTTGGCATACCCTTCGACGCTGAGAAGGACTGGGACGAGAGAGATGATCAGTACAAGATGAGCGGGAAGATCGTGAAGTCGTTCAATGTGACGCAGACCGCTGAGGGGGAAAAGACTGGGATATATACGACCGTGATCGCCTCTGCAGTCTTCGTCACGACAATCCTAGTGGACGACGAGTCAGCGAATGAGCCTGCAAAACAGTGATAGTTCACCAACCGACATACTGTCGCGCCAAGAAGTGGAGTGGTTCAAGATGTCCAGAACAGGAAAGGGCATGAGGAAGAAAGGGGGGTTGCATGACGGCTACAGTGACGGCCTCGAGCCGCTCGCACCTCTAGATCTCACGAAGTATGAAACCGTCTCCGATCTGGTCGCCGGCATGTCCAGATGCAGCTTCGGAGCTAGAAGCGTCGGAGAGGCAGCCAAGGTCCTCGAAGCCATGGTCAAGGACAAGGATTGCTTCAAGGTGCTCACGCTGTCTGGAGCCATGACACCAGCGAAGATGGGGCTGGTAGTTTGCGACATGATTGATTGGGGTATGGTTGATGCGATAATCAGCACTGGTGCGATCATGGCGCATGGCATGGTCGAATCGACCGGAAGGGCTCATTTCAAGAACAAGGAGTCCATGAACGACGTGCTGTTGTACCAGAGAGGGTACAACAGAATCTACGACACCATAGAGCTGGAGAGCAGTCTTGACGACATGGAGCTCATTTTCCGGAAGGTCATGGAGGAAGCATCGAACAAAGGCTCGTTGGGAAGCTATGAGCTCAACTGGCTCATTGGGAAACGTTTGGCATGCGATACCGACGAGTGTCAGAGAGGCATCCTGAAATCGGCATATCTAAAACAGGTGCCTGTGTATGTCCCTGCATTCACTGATTCGGAGTTAGGATTGGATTTCGGAGTTTATCTCAGGAGGATGAAGCTGAAGGGCAAGAAATCCGTCAAGTACGATGCTTTCGCAGACCTTGAAGACTACACTTCGCGGGTCCTCGTCTCGAAGAAGCTTGGCATATTCACGATAGGTGGAGGAGTGCCCCGCAACTGGGCCCAGCAAGTCGGCCCGTATCTCGATATCATCCAGAAACGAGTGGGCAGCGGCGGAGGTTTCAAACGCTTCGACTATGCCGTGAGAATATGTCCCGAGCCGGTCCATTGGGGCGGACTGTCAGGCTGCACATACTCCGAGGGAGTCTCATGGGGCAAGATCGTCCCTCGAACCGAGGGCGGCATGTACGTCGAGGTGTACTCTGATGCTACGATCGCTTGGCCGTTGATCGTGAAGGCCGTGATGGATAGGCTGGAGCGCAAGGGATGGCCGAAGAGGCCAAGAGGAAACCGGCCAGAGCTGTGAGCCGTCACAGATCCTCGACGGGATCGTACCAAATCGTCTTCGTCCCCCTCTTCGCTCTCATGTTCCTCTTGAAGGATTCCGGCTACTAGTCGATGTGCGCCTGCAGCTTGTCCACGCGCTTGCCGGATCGCGGGCATGATCAAGTGTTTTGTTCTTTCGACATCGGAGGAATCGTCATTGAACGTAATCGGACCAAGCACGCATATGCAAGCTACAATGTCTTTGATTGCGAGAGTGAGTTGTCTGGCTCGGTTGGTCAGCAACGCGTCTTCCTCGCAACCTTAATATCGGTTGTGGGCGTTGTCGGAGCGCGACGACATCGTATTCAAGTGCGATTCTCATCGAAAGAGGGTTAGAATGGATTTGAGTCTTCCAGAGTGGGTTGCAGACTGGGCTAGAAGTGCGCCTAAGCTATTGGTCGCGCCACCCGGCCCGAAGAGCAAGGCGATCATCGAGAAAGACAGGAAGTTCGTATCGCACGCGTATGACCGATTGTTCCAGTTCACGATGAGCAAAGGATCGGGCGCTGCGATTATGGACGCCGACGGCAATGTCTACCTGGATTTCTCAGCTGGAATCTCTGTCCTGAACGCAGGCTGGGGGAATCCTCGAGTGGTCCAGGCCATCAAAGATCAGGCCGATAAGCTGGTCCATTCGCTCGCGAATGACGCCTACTACGACAAGGAGGCGGAGTTCGCCGAGCTCCTCGCGAAGATATCGCCGGGTGGAGCGCTGCAGTCAACATTCTTCGGAAACAGTGGCGCTGAGGCCGTAGAGGCGGCCATCAAGCTGTCAAGGTACTACACGAAGGGTTCTGAGCACATCGCATTCATGGGCGCATATCATGGTCGTGTTGGTAACGCGCTCGCCATGGCCAGCAGGGTCAAGTACAAGTATGGTCACGGACCGTATGCTCCAGGAATCTACTTCGCCCCGTACCCCTACTGCTACCGGTGCTGGTTCAAGCAGGAGTATCCATCCTGCAACTTGCTCTGCATCGATTATCTCGAGAAGGGGATTCTGGAGTTCGGCGGTCCGAGTGGCGACCTCGCCTCGGTGTTCGTTGAACCTTTGCAAGGCGAAGGCGGATACATAGTCCCGCCAAAGGAGTATCTTCCTAGGATGAGGAAACTGTGCGATGACCGGAAATGCCTTCTCGTAATGGACGAGATACAATCCGGCTTGGCGAGAACTGGCGAGATCTGGGAATGCAACTCGGCAGGCGTCATCCCTGACATTCTATTGACTGGAAAAGCTTCAGGTGGCGGAGTGCCCATCGGTGCATGCATTGCCAAGAAGCATATAATGGACACATGGAGACCGGGTTCGCACTCATCGACTTTCGGCGGCAACGGGTTGAGCATTGCTGCAGGTCTAGCACAAGTCCAGGAGATTCTTGACGAGAATCTTATGGATCGTTCAAAGGTCCTCGGGGCTCACGCTTTGAAGCGGTTGAACGAGCTCAAGGACAAGTACGAGCTCATCGGGGATGTCAGAGGAAAAGGCCTCATGATCGGCGTCGAGATAGTGAAGAACAAGAAGACAAAGGAGCCTCTGTATGTCCCTCAGATACAGGGATTGGCGTGGAGAAAGGGCCTGATGATGATCACTGCAGGCATGTTCGGGAACGTCTTCAGAATCGCCCCGCCGCTGATCATCTCCAAGGAGCAGTTGGACATAGGCATCGATATATTCGAGGAAGCAATCCGGGAGACCCAGGCCCAGATGTCATAAGAAACCCTCTCTGCGTCCCTCGGGTTTTTGATTCCTACGGCCAAACGGGTCAGTAGGTCTTGTGTCTTCTTGCCGCCGTCTGCTCTGGCGTTAGTCTTTGCATTGCTCTGGAAAGAGTAATCTATCCGCAGGACCGATACCTCATCACAAGGGGATGTGCACACGGAGGGGAGCGCAGGCCGCATGCGTTGGATGAGCGTTAACAATGCCATGACCAAGGAGGTCATCTCGGTCAATGTCAACGGGAGCGTGAAGGATGCATGGCTAGCATTCATGGAGGCCGACATTTCCGGGGCCCCCGTGCTAGACGAGTCTGGAGCTCTCGTAGGAGTCCTCAGTATGACCGACATATTCAGGTCTATCATGGAGAGGTTCGAGAAGGCGCGAATGCTGCGTCAGGCGACGACTTCCGTGAGCGCCCCAGGGGATGCTGACAGGGATGAAGTGAGAGAACTCTCGCTCGTGATAAGGGCCATTGCTGAGACCACTATCGGGAGCATCCTCCCAAAGGACCAGAAAGTGATCGCGCTCTCACCAGAGGATTCTCTGGACAGGGCACTCCACCTCATCGCTGAACACAACATTAACCGGCTGCCCGTGGTCCACAACAACCAGGTAGTCGGCATAGTCACCAGGCAGGACATAATCTGGCAGATTGCCGGCCGCCCGTCCTCACCCCAGGAATGAAATGTCGCATCGAAGAATCGAAGGCGGCAAAGCAGCGAGATCATTTGAGGGATTTCAGTATCTGCAGAGCTTCCTCGACATGTCTCTCTGGATCAAGCTGCGATGAGAATATGTGGCGAACAATGCCTTCCTTGTCGATTACGTAGGTCACTCTTCCGGGTATAAGGCCGAGCGAAGATGGCACGCCGAAAAGGCTCCTGACCCTGCCATCTTCATCGCTGAGCAGTGAGAATGGCAGGTTGAAAGAGGTTGAGAATATTGAGTGTGATTCCACTGACTGGGAGCTTACTCCTATGACCTCAGCGCCCGCGTCCTTGAAATCCTCGTAGCTGTCCCGGAACTTGCATGCCTCCTTCGTGCACCCAGAGGAATTGTCTTTGGGGTAGAAGTACAGGACCACCGCTTTCTTCCCCAGGTAATCCTTGAGACTGACGGGCTCTCCGTGTTGGTTCTTGATTGTGAAGTCGGGCGCGCTATCTCCTACCTTGATTCTTTCCGTCATGTTCTCACCCTTCGTCTAGAGCTGCGAGCTGATCGTCAGGCAGACTGTTTGCACAATAATGAATCTTCACCCTGAAGAATGTGCTTTTGCCAGGATCTTCGTTTTTCCGGCATTTAGAAACAGACTATTTGTACATGTCAACAACCACCCGTTAAAACGGGTGGCTTGTAACTATGCTCCATCAAGTTTCGAGGCTCGACATCATGGCACGCTACGATTGGCTGGTTGACTTTGTGGATGCCGCCCCTCAGATACCGTCACGGTATCAGCAGCCTACTCCCACAGGAAGGCTTCACAGACATCTTATCCGCCCCGTCATTGCTGACGACTTGCCCGTAGGAGCTACGAGAGTGGATTGTCTGAGGAGATACATATA
>JAHIZT010000105.1 GCA_018814355.1 Candidatus Thermoplasmatota archaeon
CTTGCTCCTCGAGCTTGTCGTCTATTAGCGTTACAAGTTGGTATGCTGTAAATGCACGTGATATGTTGATGCGGGACAGTATGTCGCGCTTGTCCAGCCTCAAGCGCTTGCACAGTGAGCTGATGGCGTACGGGTCGATCGTGTTGCCCCCGTCGATCCACACGACCTCCTCATCGAACTGAGAGATTGCTTTTATGCAGAGGAGGTGTAGCAGGCTTGTCGCATAGTTGTTGTCGCTGTCAAACAGCGTCACCTGGGCCGATTTGAAGCCTCCTGTGAGTTCGTCCAGTTGCAAGATGGAGGTGTTGAGAGTTCTATCGTGCAGAAGTGGTTCCTCATCAATGATGTGCACGAGCGGCTCTTCGAGCGCGGCCGCCTTTTGGAAGTTCAAGCAATCTCACCGGCACCGCGTTATCTCCCCTTCTGGAGTTAAACCGATGTTGGGGGGAGCATAGTGAAACTAGTGCGCCGAATATAATCCAGCATGTCAACTTCGAGACGAACCTTTGGAAATGAGAGTCTCATGCCTCTTACATGATCGCCTTCATCGGACATCGAGCATTTCTCTCTCTATCGCATAGAAACAATAGGGATCGTTGTGGAACATGCCGGTGGTCGAGTAGGACACCGAGCTGCAGCCACCGCCGCACTTGAATTCGTTCTTGCACCCAGCGCAGTTAGGTCCAGGAATCATCTTACCAGGCTTCCGGTTGTACGGGAAGCTGTCCTGACTCTCCCAGATATCCCTGAGCCGCCTCTGCCTGAGATTCCCCTCCAGGAACCTGTCGTTCCCCATCGACAGACAACCCACTATGTCTCCATCACTCGTAATCCCGATCGATGAAATGCCCGCGGTGCACCCATTCCAACTGCAGCCTGGAAGAAGCTTTGAGTAGTATCCGTAGCAGTGGGCGCCAACGACAGGTAGGTCTTCGAATTTGTTATTGATACGCTCCTTGGCTATGAACAACGCGGTCGCATAGAACTCCTCTCGGGAGAGCGTTAGCTCGCGTTGGAAATTCCCGAAAGGCATGGCAATCTGAATCTGCCAATTCACGCCCTTTCCAAAGATGATCTCCTTGAGCTTGGGAAGGTCCTTGAAGTTGATCTTGCTCACAGTCGTGATCACAGTTGTCTGGATATTGTTTTCGCGAAGGAGCTCGATCGCGGACACGGTCTTATCCCAAGCGCCCTTCCCCCGGATTTGTTCGTGGTTCTCCTTCACGCCATCCAGGCTGATTCCGACGACCTTGGGTTCGATTCTCCTGACCTTGTCGATGTATCGGTCCATCATAGTTCCATTGGACACGAAGCAGACGTTCATGCCGAGGTCCTTGGCGCTCCTTGCAACCGTGAAGCAGTCAGACCTGAGGAACGATTCTCCGCCCATCAAGGATACGTCAGCGCATCCCAGATCTGCGAGTTGCTCACATAGGTCGAAGGACTCTTTGGTTGTCAATTCGTTCTTTCTTGGGACTCCAGCAGAGGATCCGCAGTGAGTGCAACGAAGGTTGCACGCGAGAGTGAATTCCCACACGGCGCACGACAACTTTCGCTCTCTCAGAGGTCTCTGTCTAGATCTTCTTTGAGAAAGCCCCATAGTAAGTC
Source organism: Candidatus Thermoplasmatota archaeon (assembly GCA_018814355.1). Taxonomy (NCBI): domain Archaea; kingdom Methanobacteriati; phylum Thermoplasmatota; species Thermoplasmatota archaeon. The sequence goes on from JAHIZT010000105.1 coordinate 1,609, forward strand.
ACTACGCCAAAGGAGGATGGACTGCTGAGAGCCGCGCCAATGGAGAACGAGAAAAACGCCAGAATGGCAAGCACTACCCCGAGTAGCCACCTCCGCTTACCGCTTCTTGCAGCCATCAAGGCGCCTGTTGTGGATGCGGAGTACGGATAGCTCCCTGATGATGTGCTGCCACCTATGAGGTATCCTGCGACGAACGAACCCACAATAACGACGGCTCCAGCAATGATTGTCCAAAAACGAGATCGCTCTTCCGCTTTGCGGATTTCGCGCATGTCGTTCTCCGTCAATTGAAGATCCCGACCGATATCAATCAGCTTCGAATTCATCCAACACATGAGAGCTTCAAACTGCTATAAAAGAGCTGGTCTGGCGTTGACATAGATGTCATCGAGATTGAAACGGCCAGAGTGTCATTTTCGGTGATGCACGCCGTACTTAGGGCTCACGCCAAACGTCCCGGAAGAAGTGACCCACGTAATAACGAAAAATGTCATGAATGCGACTACGGCCACGAATACCGCTGCAATCCAGGACTTACGCGATGTTCCGACCAGAAGAACAGGGGTAAACAGCAAAGAAGCATATGGATAGCCTTCGTTGGATTGAGTTGCTGCATGTGGACTGGTCGCTTTCCCAGCTGCGAATCCTGCGAGGGCTGCGAGGATTGTCACTCCGACTTGAGCGATTCGTGACAACACGGCCTTTCGCCTAGAGGCCTTGATAGTCTGGGCATCCTCAGGGGTGACGCCCAAGTTCCGAGCGATCTCCAATGGTCTCGAACCCATCAGAGCATATGAGCTTTCCGCGGCTATTACAATTCTTCGGTCCTGTTGACCGAGAAGTCATGGCGGCCTATCTTGAGTAGGCTCCGTACATAAGCACCGGCGGATCAGGACGAGTGATAGAGTAGATTGTCCACCCAGCAAACCCGAGGATGAACCCGATGACCGCTAGTATTGACGTGCCCTTCCAGGAGCTTCTCCTAGCAATCACCATCGAAGGGATTGCCATGCTAGCCATCGCGAGGGGATAGCCGCCATACGTTTGAGGAGGCGGGAATGCGTACCTCCCGGTCAGAATGCCCATGATTGTAGTGAGCACCGGAAGCGCCAGCTGTGCTATCCTGATGATCCGGGCAACTACGGCGGCCTTTCCAATCTCGGAGATGTCGGACTCTTGTATGCCGACGGGTCCTCCGATCTCCGAGGCCCTTTTCGGGTTAATCATCAATCGTGAATCAGATTCGAATTCATTAGTGCTTTGTCATAGTTCAGATATCGGCGTCATCTTGCCAATGTCTGCGTTTCCTTCTGAGAAGCGGTGCAGCTCAGACTTCACCTTCTTTCTCAAGCCAACGTCTAGCATCAGATCGACAGTCTTGCAGTAGTGTCTGCTGACCATTTCGGGGCTTCTTCCGGATATGACGGATACTCTCGCCAGGTTCCAGTATGCGAGAGGGTTGCGCGGGTTGATGCTGAGAGATTCGGTCAATCTTTTCTCAGCCTCGGCTAGATCCTTCATGGAGAAAGCCTTCACACCAGCGCTGAAGGATTTCTGTGCTTCCTGGAGAACGATACTCAAGTCAAACAGAGCTATAGGTCTGGGATCCAGGTTTTGTATGTATGCGAGCCGCTCCTTGCGCAATCCAGGGTTCTTCAGAGAATCGCGGACAAGTGATTCGACTCTTGAGATGAACGATGCGAACTCTCTTTCCACCTCCAGTCCCTTCTTGCTTCGTGTCCAAAGCTCAAATGCCCTTTCGTGAAACCTCATATCGACAAGCTCTCTGAGGAATGCTCGTTCTTCCAAGACCTCTGGTTCGCTCAGCATGTTTGATGCAACCGCCTCATCAAGGAGCGCAAGCGGGACAATGGGATTACAGGGGGCAAGGCTCGAGATCAGTTCGTGTAAACGGTTTTTGCTCGCAATCGCACTAGGAGCCGAACGCGCCTTTTCGATCCAATTCTCCAGAGGTATCAGGATGAACGAGTCTTGCATGCCTCGAATGTTCCTTAGCCGCTTTCGAAAGCATGCGAAGAACATTTTCTCCTCTGGGTTGAACTGCTTCCTGCACTTGACCCTCATCCCAGGCTCGTAGGTGTGCGTCTTCTCCTTTTCTCTGACAGCCTCGCAGAAGCCGGTCAGCTCAAGCTCTTGTTTGAGATGCGCGAAGGTAAAACCAGATTTGTGCTGAAGTCCCGGGCTATCTATCCCGAAGATCCATTGAAGCGTGGTCTTTCTTTGCTCATTCTTCGACCGGAGCAGTTTCTTGAAGGAGCGTGAAAGATCTGGAGTTTCGAGCACCAGCTCTGCCCCCGGTTTCAGGACCCTGAACCACTCGGCGAGCACATACCTAAGACGAGCTAGGTCGAAATGCTCAATCAGCTGTGCTGCCTCAATCACATCAATGCTGTTAGATTCATAGGGTAGGGAGGAGACGTCAGCGAGCATGTCCGCAACGGACCCGTCGAACCTGTCGATGTTGATGTATCCAGGCTTGTAGGTGGATCCACATCCAAGATTGATTCTGAGCGCTTCTGCCATTTCAATTGGGAATCGCCTCTTGACTTATATCTAATGGAGGATGCCTTTCGCTTCAGTGGAGTTCGAATCGAACTCGGCTTGACTCTCGCCGACCATGTCTCTGGCGATCACAATTGGTGAGAGCATTGTTCGCAAGGATCTCTGAGGTTGATTGTCAACGCGCTTTCTATGCTCATCTTAGTTATCTTGATAATCGCCACAACTATGTTTAAGTACGCTAAGGGCCCTTTTCGCTTAACGGTTCTAGGTAATCGTTGAGCGTTGTAGATAAGGGACTTGAGGAAAATGGCCCCAAGATCATCCTCCAGAAGACAGCCTATGCCGCCGTCCAAGCCGCCTGTGCACAGGAGTTATGGCGCGCAGATGGAATAGGCGGAGGTGAAGCGCTCACGCAAGGCGGCCTTATTGCAGCTCAGGATGGGTAGGCTAGCCCACACCATAGGGATAGCTTCTGGGCTCGCACTAGCATTGACAGCGGTGATCGCTTACGGCCTGATCAATTGGGATTTCCTCAGGAATGCCTCCGAGTTCTGGGTCACTCTCAAATGGATAATCCCGCTCACTGCCGGAGTTGCTGTATCGGCAGTCGCGCTCGCGATGAAGTGGGAGCCCTACTACACGGACAGGGAAGAGACTCACTTCGTAATGAGCATAGTCGCGATGATCGCCCCAGCATTCATAATTGCGCTAATAGTCCTAGACGAATACAACTACGTCCAGCTTGGTAGGCCTGACTGGCTGTATCCAGCCTCGTTGCTCGGCATCTGTCTCACGGAGATATCCCTCGCGATGACGTGGGAGGGCTCGAGCACTCGCAGGACGATCAGCTTCGTCTCAGCGATATTCCCCATCGCGCTTCTAGTCTTCCCGATGGTCTTTCATTTCACACCGCAGGAATTGGCGAGCATACTGCCCATGGCCTACCTCGGCAGCGCGGCCGCCATTCAACTCAGCGGCTCGATGTTGCACATTATCGCCAGTTCGACCTCGGTCCAGCAACGCGAGGTCCTGAAGGCGAGCGACAGCAAACTGAAGGAGCAGCTCAAGGACATCGACAACAAGAGAAAGGCGCTTGCCTACCGCGCAGATGCTCTAAGGTCCAGGGAATCCGACCTCGAGACGTACGAGAAGAGGATCACGGACGAGATGGCGTCTGTCGAGGAACACAAGACCCAGGTCGTGGCCAGCGAGAACGAAATCGAGCAAAGGCTACAGCAGTTGCGTGCAGACAGGGAACGGCTCTCTAAACAGGAGGCGGCTTTCGAGAGCGAGCGCGAAACCCTCCGAATCAAGCTCGCAGACGTAGATTCTCAGAGGAAGGAACTCGAGAAGAGATCGAAGAGCATCGTTGCGAAAGAAGAATCACTCTTGTCCAAGGAGAGGGAGGCTAACAACCTCCTCCTCGAGGCACAGTCCAAAGACCGGGAGATGAAGAACAGGCTCTCCGAAATCGAGGCGGAGGAGTCCACCCAGGAAACGATGAGGAAGGAGCTGGAGTCGCTCCAGGATGCCCTCGCGGAGCGGGAGAAGCAGATAGGCATCAGGGAGAGCGCTCTGGACATGAAGAGCCTCGAGATAGTCGCAGCCAGAGAGCAGCTGGGCACCGTCGCCGCCGAGAAGACAAACATCAAGAGCGTAGAGCAGCAGCTGCTGATGAGACAGGAGTCGCTCTCGGAGAAGGAGATCAACCTCAGGGCGATGGAGGACGATCTAAGAAAGAAAGCAGAGCGCGCGGAGCGGCTCACGGGACGCGCGGACAAACAGATGAACGAGCTTGTCGAGAAGGAGAGTTCGCTTCTGAAGCGCGAACAGACTATTGCGGAGAAGGAAGCCGAACTGAGGGCGGAGATAGAGAAGCTGAACTCAGGCCTTGAAGAGATGCAGAGCGCAAAGGCCACGATAACCAATCATGAAAAACAGTATTTCGATCTGACTGAGACGACGAGATCGAAGCTCACAGCCGTCTCCGTCAGGGAAGAGGAGATGGCCAGGAAGATGGCCGCCCTGGAGAAGCGCGAGGAGAAGATCAAGGAACTGGAGTTGCGGCTCAAGACCGAGCATGATTCCATGAACTCCAAGCTCAGAGGGCTCCTGGCGAAGGAGAAGGACCTCAAGGCAGAGGAGGCGGAAGTTGGTCTGCGGCATGCGGAGCTCAGAGCCATGGAGCGAGAGATTCTCGAGAGCGTTGAGGATGTCGAGGAGGTCCGGGCGGAGGTTCCTGAGGAGGATGAGGGGCAGGAGAAAACGCTTGATTACCGCGAGAAGCGCCTGGTGGAGAAAGAGAGGGAGGCTAAGTCGCGGCTCTATCAGCGGGAGAAGGAGCTCGAGAAGCGCGAGGATTCCCTCAGAATGCATCTCCAGAAGGACGTCGAGGGGATGGAGGAGGCCGTCGAGGAGGAGTACTCCGAGCAAAAGGTCAAGACAGGCATGGAACGCCTGGACGACCTTCTGATGGGCGGAATGCCGTTCGGGTCAAATGTGCTCTTTGTGGGTCCGCCGTTCATTGGCAAGGAAGTGGCCATGCTAATGTTCATCGCCGAAGGACTCAGAAAGGGGGTTCCGGCTGTGATCGTCACGACCTCTCGTCCGCCCTCTGAGATATCCAAGGAGATGGCGCCGATACTTCCCGCCTTCATGGAGTTCGAGCAGGTGGGATTGGTGTACTGGATAGATGCGTCCGGCATGCAGACTGGCGTTAGGGACGAATCTGTGACCGAGACAAAAGTGACGAGGGTTTCGGGCCCTGGGAACTTCAAAGCCATAACCGATGCGGTAGACGCGTGCATCAAGTCCATTGCGAGGCAGAAGCAGCCGTATTTCAGGGTCGCCTACATGTCCCTCTCGATGAGCATCACGCAGTCGGACGAGAAGAGCTCCTTCCAGTTCATCCAGAGCCTGGCCGGGAGACTGAAACAGGGTGGTGCGGTCTCGGTGTTTGCGGTTGAGCGCGGGATGCATACGGAGCAGCAGCTCGAGTCGATCCAGCATCACATGACGGGAGCCGTTCAGTTCAAGACAGACAAACAGAAGACCTTGCTGAGTGTCCAGGGCGTCGGCGATGCCCAGACCCGGGACTGGATAGAGTACAGACACAGTAGCAAGGCGCTGATGATCGGAGCATTTTCACTTGAGAGGATAAGGTAGCTTATACCCTCCGTGCCTTGTGGGGAATTGAGCAGGTCTTGGTAGCGAGGGTCCAGGTCAGATGATTCAGCAAGGCAATGGCATCCTGGTCAAGATGGATGGATGCTCGTTCAGGTTCGACCCGAAACGCGTCCTCAATGACGAGGTGTCCATGATATCCCATGCGCACACGGATCACCTTCCCACCTCATTTGAGAGGCCTCTTGCGATATGTTCGCCCGTTACGAGAGATTTCGTGAAGGTCCGGAGGAAGAGAGAGATAGAGATATGCTCGGACGACAGGGTGAAGGTGCTCGAGGCCGGGCACATCGCTGGGTCGAGAATGTTCCTTGTCCAGGGAGAATCCAAAGTCCTGTATACAGGGGATTTCTGCACCCGGGAAAAGAAGAGCACGAAGGCGGCGAAGCCCCACAAATGCGATATACTGATCACGGAGGCCACCTATGGAAAGCCTCGATACGTCTTCCCGGACCATGCCGAGATGATGTCCGTCGTCAGGGATTGGCTGGATGACATAGTGAAGCGTGATGGCAGTGCGGTGCTCTTCGCATACCCCCTTGGGAAGTCTCAGGAACTCACAGTCTCACTGAAGGACCTTCCATTGGTTCTCCACCCAACAATCGCCGACAACAACCGTCTGCTCAGGAAGCACGGATACGATCTTGTCGAGAAGGAGTTCGACGGGCATCACACGAAACGGCCCTTCGTGTACATCACTTCTGGATTGGGGAAGGACGCGGAGCGGGTCGAGTCGCTCGTCAGGCATGGGGCCAAGACCGCGGCATTCTCGGGCTGGGCTCTGGACAAGGGTTTCACATATCAATCAGGTGTCGACGAGGCATTTCCTGTATCGGACCACTGTGGATTCGATGAGCTTGTGGAGTTCGTGAGGAAGTGCGGCCCGAAGCAGGTGTTCACGACACACGGCTTCGTGAAGGAGTATGCCATGCACCTTCGAAGAAGTCTGGGGATCCAAGCTCAGCCGCTCATATCCAGGCAGCGTACCCTGGATCACTTCTGCTGACCGTCCTTCGCAGAGCTGCCCCAGACGCGGGCATATGTTCCTGCGGGCATGAAAACGCGCGAGACTCTGACAGCGACCCCTTCAGAGCGCTTCATGATCTCTTCCGAGTCCATGAGAGCAGAGCCCAGTCCAACACTCTCCCCGCTCTGAGTCATGATGGCCACGGCGCCGCCTCTTCTGATATGTTCGTCCAGCGTCACGACTCCCGGCACTGCGAGGCTCGCTCCGTGGCATATGGCATCAACCGCGGAATCCTTGATCTCTATCTTCGGCATCTGGGCCATAAGGACTTCCATCGGGTGGAGCATCTTCCTCAGGAGGCGTGAGTCCCCGGCTCTGTGCTCCTCGAGCGCATCCTTAAGGTCGTGCAACGACACCGCAGCATCTTCCGTGAGAGCGCCGGCTCTGGTCCTTCTCAGGTCCTGGAGATGAGCGCCAACGGCAACGGCGTCCCCGATGTCCACGCACAGGCTCCTAATGTACGTACCAGCATCGCATTCGACTTTGAACAACACATCCCTGCCAGAAATCTCCATCAGGCTGAGCGACTCGAGGCTCCGAGACCTCAGCTCTCGCTTGACCGCAGAGCGCATCGGGGGCGTCTGATAGATCTCGTCTGTGAACTCCTTGAATACTTCCTGGAGACGTCTCTGGTCGACGTTCCCGTGCATCCTCATGACGCCGACATACGCCTTCGTGCCGTAGTGCAGCGCATCCATGGCACGGACAGCGTTCCCAAGACCGACGGGCAAGACGCCCGTGACCCTCGGGTCCAAGGTTCCACCGTGAGCGGACTTCTTGGCTCCTATCATGTCCCCGACCCAGCTGGTGATCTGGTGTGATGTAGGTCCTGCGGGCTTGTCTATGACAACAACGCCGTTCGCTAGTAGCTCGTCGACAGTCCTGTCCTGGGGTCTCGCGCCCTTTCCCTGGCTAGTCGATCTCTTCGATTTGACGAGCATTCTCTGCCTCTGCCTTCTTCGCTCTCTCAATGACCGTGTCTGCTATCTTTTCCGCAGGCATGTTGGAGGAATCCAACCAGAGATCGTATATCGACCTGTCTGATGGGTCGATGCCATAGTACGCCATGTACCTCTTCCTCTCCGACCTCTCTCTGAGCCGCATCTCCCTCAGGACGAGTTGGACGTCCTTACCTTCTCTCCGGGCTATCCTGTCGGCTCTTACTTGCTCGGTCGCGTCTATGTACGCTGCGAAGACCGAGACCTTCCTACCCTTCAGGATCGGTCCCGACAGCCTGCCGTCGAGGACGATGTTCTCGTTCGCTTTCGCCAGCGCGAGCATCCGTTCGTCCAGCTCCTTGTCTATCGTCTCGTCCTCCTCTGCCAGTCTTCCGAGGGTTTCCAGGTCGAGCTTTCTCTCCATAGCCATCTGCCTGAATATCTGTCCTACTAGAATGAAATCGTAATCGAGCCTGTTCGCGACGAGCATGCAGATAGTCGTCTTGCCGCTCCCTGGTGGTCCTGAGATCGCTATTCTCATCAGGCCGCTCCCTCTCCGCCGACGGCCTCGGCCATGTCCAGCCCACCTCTTTCCAGCTCTCTCAACCTTCTGCTGAAGCTGAAGTACTTCAGCACGCGGGTCAAGATCTGGCCGAAGGGAAGCGTGAGCAGGGAATACAGCAGAATCCAGTTGGGCAGTATGCTCGAATGCTTCATGTCCGCGCTGAACGCCCACGGGACCGAGAACGTGGTGGATGACAGGTCGAGGTAGATGAAGTTGGCGAGCCATGCGAAGATGGGTATGATCACGAGCATCGTCACCGGCATGAGCTTCAGCTGAGTCTGTGATGCCTTCATGGATTGCGCCATTATCTGCGGCTGGAGTTCTGTGAGCTTCTTCAGCTTGTATGTGTTGTTGCTCGTCCTCGCCCCTCTGAGCTCCTTTTGGAACGCCGATGTGATCCTCTGGGTCCTCGCCTGGTCTACCCAGTTGACGAAGAAGTGCCTCACGCTTATGCTGAAGAAGCTCATCAACAGGCCGGTGAACAAGAGCGTCAGTATGGGCTGGTTCCCGCCGAAGCCCACCAGCGGCGCCAGAGGGATGCCGACGAGTCTGCCGAGTCCTTGCCTCAGGTTGTTGTCGAACATCACGAACATCGCGGTGATGAATGCGAGCATCACCACCATCTGGTTCCCTATGTCGGGCTTGGGCGGTCTCCCTGCCCCTGGACCGGACTTGCTAGCCATTCGACTACTCGCCTCCGAAGAAGCCCCTCAGCACTGGGTGCATTTCCATCATCTGTTCTCTGCCTATAGCGTCGTACAATTGGATCATGATTCCCACTGCCAGCAGCACACCCGTCCCGGACGCGTTGCCCACGGTCCCTATCAGGTCAGCCCCGGCCGCGAGTCCTCCGACTGTCGCACCTGATATCACAGTGACGACAGGGATATACCTCTCGAGCACCCTCTTGAGGACCCTCGGATCCCTTCTGAAGCCGGGAATCTGCATGCCGCTCGATTCGATCTGCTTCGCGACGGCCTCCGCCCCCATGTTAGTGGTCTCTATCCAGAACTTGGCGAACAGTATGGAGCCGGTGACCATGACACCAACGTAGACGATCACGTGAATGCCGATCTGCAAGCGGCTTTTGTCGAGCCCCGTGGCATTCAGGTAGTCTCCGCTCAGGAGCGGCAGCAGCCAATCGCTGACTCCGCTGACCGTTGACAGATAGTATGCGAGCCCTCCGGCAGGACGTGTGTCGTCCGGCAGGTAGTAACCCAGCATCCAGTTATGTCCCAGGATGGGCACATTCTGGAACGACGGGTGTGACCAGAACAGCATCGAGAACATGCTCACGTTCGCGAGCAATGCCGCCATCAGGATGACTGGTATGTTGGATGCGTAGATGAGCTTGATCGGGTACCTGCCCCTCGCGCCCCTCGCTCCGCCGTGCGCGAGCGGGAGTTCGATCCTGCTCGATTCCGTATATGCGACGAACAGGAAGATGACTATGGTGCCTATGAGCGCGACCATCGGGTTGGGCTGCGCTAGGAATATACGTTCATAGCCTCCGCTGGACAGCTGTGGTCCCGACATATGGTGGAACATGTAGATCGTCTTCGGTATGGTGCCCGCAGGCGGATTCTGAGTTACGTCGAGAGGCATGCTCGTATCCACCGGGTGCCAGTTGAGCGAGCCTGTGAATATCGCCTGCGCCACTCCCGCGGCGATGAAGAGCGATATTCCGCTGCCTATGCCCCACTTCGAGACCACCTCGTCCATGAGGAACACTAGGTATGAACCGGCGATGAGCTGGACCACTATGAGCGTTCTCGCAATGGATACGCCGTTGTCCGTCGAGAAGTGTTCCATGCCGGTGATGAACTTCTGCGACGGCTCCATGAAACCGTATACCTGGGGAGCGGACTCCACGACGATCATGATGATGACCATGAGCTTCTGCGTGCCCTGATAGACGGCCTTGTCCTCCTCGTCCTTCAGGTTGAGCTTGATGATCTTCGCACCTGTGAACAGCTGCATGATGATGGAGCCGGTGACGATCGGACCGATGCCCAGGTGCATGAGCGAGAACTGCGCACCCGCCAATATCGCCCTGTACTGGGCGAATAGGTCGATCCCAGAACTCGTGTCCAGCCCATAGATCATGATGTTGGTCATGACGAAGTAGATCACGAGTATGAGGATGACCCAGGTCATCTTCGTCCTGAAGTGAACGTGCCCCTCAGGCCTCGTCACTGCCGGCAGCCTGTCCGTGATTGGCTTGAGCTTGTAGAGCAGGCTCTTCTCTTCGTCCCCCTCGGCCATCTGCACCCTTCCTTTACCAGGCGAATCTTTGATCGTATGCTAGCTCTGACCTATTCCTTGAGTATCTTCCCGCCGGCCTTCTTCAGCTTCTCCTCTGCTGAGGCGGAAGCCTCTGCCACTTTCACGGCTATCGGTGTCGAGATCCTCCCTGACCCCAGGAGCTTGTCGATGCCCATCTTGGTCAGGTCGACGCTCCACTTTCCATCCTTGTGGACTGCGAACCCATCTTTCGACAGCGACGGGAGTGACTGCTCGATGTCCGAGAGGTTCATGGTCACCTTGCTGTATACGACGGATTGTGGCCTCTTGAACCCGTGGTGGCCGAAATAATCCGGACAATATTTAACGACACTTATCCACTTGTGCTTGTGGAGACCCGCATTCCCTCGGCCGCCTCTCAGGCCAGCTCCTCTGCCGGCCTTCTTTCCCCGGCCGTGGGTCCTGCTGCCTCTGAACTTGCTCGTCTTGCTGACCATCTACTTATCCTCCATCGGCTTTGCGAGCATACGGTCCACGAGCTTCTCGATGTCGGCCCCTCTGTAGCCCAAGGAACCGCCGTCGGAGTAGCTTCTCCTCGTGCTCCTGTACCCCTTCCTCGGCGGTGGGAGCCTGATGACGGGCTTCAGCCCCTTCACATCGGAGACCTTCGCCTCGCCTTTCTCCATGGCCTTTGCAAGCGACAGTATGGACGGGTACTTCGAGTTCTCCTTCACATAGGCGTCCGTGAGCTTCCCGCCTCCGATGACCTCTCCCCTCTGGAAGAGCATCCGGGCGATCGTCTCGTGGCCGACCTCTCCCCATGTGACGAAGTCCTTGACCACCTGGAGCATCCCCTTCGTCGTGGAGTTCTCCGGAAGCAGCACGCAGTGGTTGGGTCTTGTGAGCTTCATCATGTCCATGGTCTTCACGGCCCGGTGCTGTATCTTCGCATGGCCTCGGATCCGGACTATGGCTATGGCAGCCATCTCACTGTGCCCCCTTTGGCGGTTCGCTTCCTTCCATTTCTGGCTGCTCCTCGGGCTCCGGAGGAACGCCTGCGACATGTATCTGGACTGGCCCTGACATGATCTGGAGCCTGCTCTTCTGCTCATCGGTGACTCTCAGCTGCGAGGTCTTCCTGAGCGCCTCGAACGCGGCGATCGAATAGTTGATCGTCGTCTTCGTGTGCCCATCCGTGAATCCCCAGGCGTCCTTTATGCCGGTCATCTTGATCACGCTCTTCGCGACGTCACCGACTGCGAGGCCTGTGCCTCTCGGAGCCGGCTTGAGGTTGACAACCACCGAACCTGAATGCCCTGAGACCTCGAAGGGCAGCGAGTGGGGAGTGAGGCATCCGCACTGCCAAGAACCGCACCCTCTTTTTACTTCGATCATATTCAGCTTGGCGACGTCGATTGCCGCCCTGATGGCCGGCCCGACCTCTTTCCCTTTCAGCCTGCCTAGACCGACGTATCCATCGAAGTTGCCTACGACGACAGTGATCGCGAACCTCACTCTGCGGCCCGAGTCCGTCATCCGCTGGACCATGTTGACATCCAGGACCTCGTCTGCGAGTTCAGGCAGGAGTATGTCCACTATCTCAGGCTCCCTCAGCGGCAGCCTGCTCCTGAGCGCCTCGCTCATCGTGGTTATCTTGCCCTCGGCGACGAGCCTTCCCAGCCTCGTCTTGGGAGCCCAATCACTCATCAGTCGCACCTCCGATCTTGCTCTTCGCACTTTCGAACATGGCAGCCGTGCCCTCGTGCATGTGCTTGCCGCTTATCCTGTCATCGTTAGGGAGCATCTCGTCGCTGTGCGGGATCTCTATGCCGGCGTCGAGCATGCCCTTCAGGGCGGCGAAGATCGCCGCGCCCTTTGTGGGCTTTCTGAGCCCAATGTCAAGGACAGACCTCTCGACACCCTTCTCCTTGGCCCTCTTCCCGGCAAGGAGTCCTGTAAGATAAGCCCCTGGTGTGCTCTTCCCCGAGGCGGTCCACCCGAACTCCGACAACTCCGTGGAGACCGCAGCCGCTAGGACGACATCTCCCTTCTCCAAGTAATCGATGAACTGGATTCGCATGTTCTTGTTCGACTTCCTGACGACGGCCCTTGGGCGGCCGCCCTTGATGAGCGCTGCCCTGTGCCTGTAGTCCGTTCGACCTTCTCGCCTTCTCCTGAACGGGACTTTGTATCTAGGTCCTGTAGCCATCTTCATCACTCCTTCAGGATGCCCTCGGCCTTCAGGTGCGACTCCAGATGCGGTCTGCTCTTGAAGACGCCTCCCTTGGCCTTGAGATAGTACTTGCGGTAGGTCGCGGTGTCGATCTTCCCGCTATCCCTGAGCTCCTTCAACTTCCGCCTTATGGGCCTGATGGTCTGCATCCAGCGCTCCTTGGAGGGCTTCCTAGCGCCCTTCCTGCCGCGCCTTGATCCGTGACCGCGCTGTCTGCCCTTGCGCCTCTGGGCCAGCTGGAACTCCGCTCTGCCTCTGGAGACGCCCTTCTTCTGTCTGGATGATACCGCGCCCGATGCGATAAGCGTGCGAACGTCGGCGCGCGTGATCGCGTCCGACACGTCCTCAGCGCGGTTCGGGTCCATCCAGACCCTGTTCTCACCACATTTCAGCAACTGGGATGCCATCCTTCTTTGGTTCTTCAGGTCCATGGATCATCCGCTCCTGTTGAGTACTCTGATATTGAGCTCGTCCGCCTTCTTCTCGATCTCGAGCCTCTTCTTCATGCCGACCGAGTGCGCGACCCTTGCAGCCTCCTGCTCGGGCCTTATCTTCGCGAGGTCCTTCACGTTGTAGACCATTACCTCTCTGAATCCCGATGGGTGCAGGAACCTCGCCTCCCTCGGCGAGCCGTACCCGATCGAGACTACGGGTGGTCTGTAACCGTAATGCTGTCTCATCTTGGAATGGCCACCCCTGGGCCTGCGCCATTTCGCGGTCTGGAGCCTCTTCCTCCTGTGCCACTCCTGCCTGAGGAACTCAGGCCTGCGGGCAGCCACTTCGGCCCGCTTCCTCAGGGCGTCGATGGTCTCCTTCGAGAGCTTCGGCTTCAGCTTGACCTGGTAGCCCTCCTCCTCGATCTCGACCTCCTCCTCTTCCTTCTCGCCCTTGCCCATCTTCTTCACGGGCTCCTCGGGCTCCTTCTCCTCCTTCTTCGTTTCCTTCTCCTCAGAGGCTTTCTTCGGGGCGGTCTTGACCTTCCTGGTCTTGGGAGCCGGCTTCTCCTCCTCCTTCTTCTCGGCCTTCGGCTCGACGCGCACCTTCAGGTCCTCCTTCCAGTGCTCGATGGTCTTCGGGCCAGCGCCCTTGAGGTTCTCGCGTATCTCCTTTGTCTTCTCCACGTCCTCGAGCGCAGCTGCGAGCTCTTTCGGCGACCCGATCCCTATCGCCTCGAGCTTCGCGATGTACTCCTCCTTGAACATATGGAGTTCCATGAACTCGTCATGATGGGTGGACTTCTTCTCTGCCAAACCATTCACCTCCCGGGCTTCTCGATAATGTAGATGCCGTCCTGGAAGACCCTGGGGTCGAACCCTTTGATCTTCGTGGCCCTTTCTATGTTGGCCGCGGTCTGCCCGGCATCCTCCAGATTCGGCCCATTGAGCACGACCTGGTCTCCCTTGATCTGCACCTTTGTCGCCCCGAGGATGCTGGCCTTCCTCGGGTACTTCTCACCAAGGAAGTTCTCGATCAGGAACGTATCTCCCTTGATCGATGTCTTGATGGGGAAGTGTGCGTAGACGATCTTCATCTTGTACTCGTGGCCCGCCGTTGCGCCGATGAGCATGTTCCGTATGTGCGCTCCATAGGTCCCCACGAGCGCCTTCTCCCGCTTCCTCGGCATCTCGCTCGAGACCACCACGTGCTTTCCCTTGACCTCTATCTTCACCCGCGGGTGCACGAGCTTCTTCTGCACCTCTCCCTGAGGTCCCTTGACCTTGACGATGCCGTCCTCTATTTTGACCTGGACCTTCTCCGGCACCTCGATGTCGTCCTTCAAGAATCCTTCGCGCATCGTGGCCACCTCAGTATACGAACGCCAGCAGCTTGCCGCCGACGCCTCCATTCCTGGCATCCATGTGAGTCACGACGCCCTTGGTGGTCGTGAGTATGAGCACCCCGAAGTCCTGCGCGGGCAGGTACCTCGATTCGTACTTCTCCAGGTCTGCTACCTTGACCGAGTACCTCGGCCTGATGACTCCGCAGTCGTTTATCTGACCCGATAGGGCGACCTTGAACATCCTGCTTCGGCCATCCTCCACGAGCTCGAACTGCCTGATGTAGCCGCTCTCCTGCATGACCTTGAGAACGCGACCGATTAGCATCGAGGAGGGTCGGACGATGCACTCGCCCTTGCCTACCTTCTCGGCGTTCTTGATGACCGCCATCGCGTCGTTGAGCGTGTCGTGTTGCATGTCATCTCACCTCATGAGTACTTCCTGAATCCGATGTTGGGAGCGATCTCCCTGAAGCACTGCCTGCACAGGTGCATCCCGTATCTTCGGATGATGCCCCTCTTCCTTCCGCATCTGGTGCATCCGACAGTCCTTCCAAACTTCTTCTTGGGCTTCAATCGACCACCTCCACACCGAACTTCGACTTGACGAACTCGACGCCCTCCTTCCGAGCGACCCTGTGGTGCTTCGAGATTCTGCCCCGCAGGATCTTCCTCTTCTGGACCCTCTTGCCTGCCCTGCCTATGGACGAGCAGACGTCCAGGCCGAATATGCCGATCTCGGGGTCGTACTTCATTCCCGGGAAGTCCGTGTAGTCCTGAATTCCGAACGAGAAGTTCCCCGCGGGGTCGAAAGAGTAGGTAGCGAGCCTGTTCTCCTTGATCCAGAAGGCCTTCTTGACGAACTCCTCAGCCTCCTTGCCCCTTAGCGTGACCTTGCATCCTATCTGCATGCCCTCCCTTAGGCCCAGGTCTCTATTGGTGACCTTTGCGACGGTCCTCACAGGCTTCTTGCCGGTGATCATCTTCAGGACCTTCTCCGCCTTCAAGAGTCTCTCGCCAGCGTCACCTACGCCGATGTTGACGACGGTCTTCTCCAGGCGGATGTCCCTCATCTTGTTGGCTTCGGTCATGCGGCCTTCGCCTCCACCAGCTTGATCTCCGGGGCCTTGTCGCCGACCACGAAGACATTCTCCTTGATCGTGCTGAACCCCTCCTTGAATGTGACGAGGTTTGGCGCCGACCCTCTCCTTATCTGGTAGTTCTCGACTGTCTGTAAGCTACCAGGGTGCGAACCACCGATGAGTAGAGCCATGCTGCCCTTCTCGAGCTTGAAGTCCTTGACCAGCTTCTGCGAAGGCACATCGATCTTGAGCACATCGCCGGTCTTGTACTGGTCCTTTGCCAGGATCATGCACCTTCCATCGTGCAGGTTCAGCTGCACCTTGCCCTTCTTGATGACCTTCTTTCCGTCGATGCGCGCGAGCTTCCAACCCTTCTCGGAATCGTCGATCGCAACAAGCTTCAGCTGCGACTTGTAGTCGACGAGCATCCTGTAGCTCTGCTTCGTCTTGAGGATCGTGACGACGTCCATCAATCCGACTGGGTACTTGTAGTTCGTAACGACCTTGCCATCGACCGAGACGCCTCGGCTCCCGATGATGAACCTTGCCTCTCTGGCGTTGTCGCACAGCTTCAGCATGTCGCGCACGACTGCGAGCAGAGGCATCGACTCCCTTGTCCCGTGGGGTCCTGGAGCCGGCTTCGTCACCCAGTGGCTGGTCTTCCTCGGGATCGCCCAGCTGTTCGGTGCCGCCATTCTCTTGATGTGCTTCTTCATCTCAGCTCACGCCTCCTTTCAGGCTGTCCAGCTTCTCCTTTCTCCAAGGATCCGACAGGTCCAGCTTTGTCAGCACCACGTCCGATGGGTCGACCGGCTTCTGCTTCTGCGTGCCGTCCGCCTTCGGGATCGTGACGTTCTCAACAACTATCTTGCAGCTCTTCAGGTCCACGGACGCCACCTTCGCCTCCGATGCCCTGAAGTCCTTGTTCCCTCTGAGGATCTTGACTGTGTCGCCCTTCCTAACTGGGAGCGAGCGAACGTTGTACTCTGTCATCAACGCGGAGTTCAGGTGCGCTGAGACCATCCTCTTCTTCTTGTGCAGGGGCGCGTTCGCCCTCCACTTCCTCTGCTTTCTCGCCTTAGTGCTCGTGGTAACCATGGCACTCACATCCCTACACTATCATCGAGGCCGTCGCTGCGATCCTCGGCCACCTCTCAGCGGCCTCCCTCGCAACCGGTCCCTTGATGTCCGTTCCTTTTGTCTCGCCCGTCTCGGTGACGAGCACCACAGCGTTGTCCTCGAACTGGACCATCGTGCCCTCGGGCCTCCTGAACGCCCGTTTCTGGCGGACGATGACCGCCCTGAACAGCTGTTTCCTCGTCTCGGGCGAGCCCTTCTTGACTGTGACGACGCACACCTCTCCGAGGGCAGCGTTCGGGTACCTTCTCTTGGTTCCGTGGTATTTCGGCACGGCGACGACCTGGACGATCTTGGCGCCGCTGTTGTCTATGCAGTCCAACCTCGCCCCGGTCGGTATGCCCCTCGTCTGTCTTCCTGGGATGCCTTTCATCGCGCTCACCTACTTCTTCTCGATGACTACGTATGACACTCTCTTGCTCAGTGGCCGGCACTCCATGATGCTGACCTCGTCTCCGAGCTTGACCTGAAAGCATGGGGGAGAGTGCGCGAGGTACCTGCTCGTGCGCTTCTCGTACCTCTCGTACTTCGGTACGTACCTCATGTACTCCCTCTCGATGACAACCGTGCTCTGCATCTTCGTGGAGACAGCGGTGCCGTTGAGCACCGTGCCTCTGACCGACATCTGTCCGTGGAACGGGCAGTGGCTGTCCTTGCACGTCCCCTTCGGTGGCTCGACATCGAGTCCTATATCCTTCACGCCGGGTTTGGCCGCCCTCTTGACCTTCTCTGCCATCGCATCTCACCCTACCGCACTTTCTTGATCCTGTCCTCAGGTCTGAACTTGATTTCCTTGCCGGAGACAATGTGGGTTTCCTGGCCTTCAACGAACTTGAACCTGCAGCAGTCCTTGGGCACCATCTTCTCAGCCCCGTCCTGCTCTATCGTGAATGTGTTCCTGGTCTCGTCCACGACCTTTCCCTTGACGCCGACATACTCGGCGCAGGTCGATTCCAGGACCTCTACTCCAAGTCCGATGAACTCCCGTCTCCGGAAATCTCCTACACTCATGCTCGGTTTCCTTCACTCCACGGAGAACCCCAGCTCCTCGAGGACCTCTTTGACCTTCCTCTTGTGCTCGCCCTGCAGCTCGATCCGCCCTTCCTTGGCGGTCCCGCCTGCAGCGCACCTGGTCTTGAGCTTCCTTGCGAGGTCGTTCAGATCAATGTCCGTCGCATCGATTCCATCGACGACGGTCACGATCTTGCCGTACCTTCTGGTGTCCGTGAGTATCCGTATCTTCTGCTGCTCCTTCGCTATCTGCTCACACATGCACAGCTCTTCGGGCAGCCCACATACCGAGCAAATTCCTGCCATTACTTCTTCTCCTCCTTCTTCGGCTTCTCAGCCTTCTCCTTCTTCACGTTGGGTTTCGGCTTATCCTTGTTCGCTTCGTTCGCGAGCTTCTTGGGGCCGGCTTTGACGGCCTCTGCCACATCTATCTCGCGCATGATCGTGTGAATTCGGGCCACGTTCGTCCTCAGCGCCCTGATCTTGCCAGGACTCGAGGGCGCGCCGCCCATCGCGGCTATGCCTCTCTCGTGCATCAGCTCGTCGTTGATCTCCTTGAACTTGGCCATCAGGTCGTCCGGCCTCATGGCCCTGATCTCCTTCGGCTTCAACAGCGCCATCCTCTTCAGGCCTCCTTGCTCCCTTCAGGCTCGGGCTTCTTCTCCTCTTTCTTCACCGGGACTTCTGCCAAAGGTGCCGTCTTCTCAGGAACTGTTATCGCCTGGACCGGCGCCTGCGTGATCGCGCCCTCAGCCGGTTTCGCGACGGGGGCGGTCTCCTTCTTCTTCCGCTTCCGGACTGGTTTATTCTCCTCACCCGGTGCTCCGGGTGCAACCGGTGCCGGCGGAGCGGATCCTTCGCCCGCCTTCTTCTTGAACCTCGGCTTCTTCGGCTTGGCGGCCGCCTCCGTGGTCGCCGTCTTCCTGAGCTCCTCGACCGCCTGGGCAGCCTTCTGCTCCTCTGCCTTGACTTCGGCGGCCGGCACGGCTGGTGCCTGAGTCGCCGGTGCTGGAGTCTCTGGCGGCGGGATGATGTCGATCTCGTCTGGCAGTCTGGCATTCTGGTCCATGATCTGCACCGTCACGCCTATGACGCCGGGCTTGAGTTTCGCGGCCGCGAAGCCTTGGTGCATAAAATTCAGTTTCGCCTCGCCACAGTACTTTATGTGGCCCTCCTTGAACTTCACCGTCCTGTGCCTCTGGCCAGTGAGCTTGCCAGCGATTATCACCTGACAGCCCCTGGCTCCAGAGTCTATGATTCTCCGAACGGTCGAGTGGCCAGCGCGCCTGAAGTGCCAGCCCCGCTCGAGCGCGTTGGCAAGCTTCTCTGCCATGATCTGCGCGTTCAGGTTCGGATTCTCCACCTCCTGGACCTCGATCTGCGGGTTGTTGAAGTTGAAATTCTCCTCGATTGCGCGGGTCAGGCTCTTGATCGACTCTCCCCTCCGGCCGATGACGAGCCCCGGGCGTTCGGTGATCAGTGTCACACGCGTGCCCATAGGGGTTCTTTGGACGTCCAGCCCTCCGAACCCAGCCCTGCCGACCTTGCTCATCAGGAACTCTTTCAGCAGGACCCTTCGGATGTTCTCAGTGACGAACTTTCTCTCGCTTGCCATTCTGATACCTCCACAAGGCCGTCCTAGAACGCCTCGACCTCCTCAAGGATGACCTCTATGTTCGTAGTCTGATCGTTCCAGGGCGTGCTCCTGCCCTGCGCCCTCGGCATGAACGACTTCTGAATCCTCCCTCTGTGGGCTGCGGCAATCTTGACTCGCATGTTTTCAGCGTCCAGGCCTTTGTACTCTGCATTCGACTGGGCGCTCTCGAGGACCTTGAGTATGGCCTTGGCGGCATTCTTCGGGAACCTGCCAGGGCCGACCTTCGGCTTCGGGTTCAGATACAACTTGAATCGTGTGTATGGAACAGGAGTCTTGATGTCGACGACCTCTTTCAGGTACTTCTTCGCGTCATCGACCTTCATGCCCTTCAGCATCTTGCAGACCTCTCGACAGTGCTTCGGTGACACGCCGATCTCAATCCCGAGCGCCTTCGAGGTCTTCTCCGGGTCCGAATCCATTGAGTATCCCATTGTTCTCGACCTCCCTCACTTCAGCGGCATGAACTTGGATGATCTGGTAGCACCTACACCCAGTCCAGAGTGCCTCACGGATCTCCTGGTCATGGAGAACTCGCCCAGCGCGTGTCCGATCATCTCCGGCTTGATGTCAACAGGTGAGAACTCCTTGCCGTTGTAGACATGGACCGTCTTGCCAACGAACTCGGGCAGCACCGGGATCTCCCTCCTGTGCGTCCTGACGGGTCCGCCGGCTACTCTTAGCCTCCTCACGAACGCCTCCTGCTCGGTGTTCAGGCCCCTGATGTAAGTCCTCCGGGCCCTGGCCGGCAGCAGCTCGATGATATCCGCGAACGGAAGCTTCAGGAGCTCTTCCATCGTGTGCCCACGGTATGTGAACTCCTTCTTTCTGCGAGCTTGGATCTGGCTCTTCTTCTTCCTCATCTTCCTTCTTGCGGCCTTGGCAGATCCCTGATGCCTCGCGGAGGGTTTGATCTTCTTCTCCGGCGGAGCGACTGAAGGCGCGCCCACGGCCGGGGTGGCTGCTGGTGCCACAGTTCCAGCCTTCGGTGCAGCCGCTGGGACCTTTGCTGCGCCCTTGTCGGCTGCTGGTGCTTTCGCGCCCGCCTTCGGTGCCTCTTCCTTCTTCTTTTTCTTCTCGTCGGCCATTCATCACACCTTCTTCTTCTTTCTCTGTGGGGCCAGCCTACCGACCTTCCTCCCGGGAGGAGTGTTCCTACCGACGCTGGATTGGGTACCGACGTGCGGGTGGCCACCGCCACCGTGCGGGTGGTTGACCGAGTTCATCGCTACGCCTTTGACCTTGAAGTAGGCCTTCGCCTTGCCGTGGTAAGCCCAGAACTTCTTGCCGGATTTCACGAACGGCTTATCCTTGTGCCCTCCACCTGAGACGAGGCCGACCGTCGCCAAGCACTTGTTGTCGACCTCCTTGAACTTGCCAGAGGGCATCAGAAGGACCGTCTTCGCGCCCTGCGTGACGATCGTGGCTGCAGTGCCCGCGGTCCTCGCGAACTTGCCGCCATCGCCTGGTTGCGACTCGATGTTGTACACGATCGTTCC
This sequence comes from Candidatus Thermoplasmatota archaeon, assembly GCA_018814355.1. NCBI lineage: Archaea > Methanobacteriati > Thermoplasmatota > Thermoplasmatota archaeon. The sequence continues at coordinate 22,482 of JAHIZT010000105.1, forward strand.
CTCGGGCAGGTTTCCCACGGGCATCGTGTTGCCTGCAACGACTGCGCCGCGCGTGCCGAAGCTGACCTCCTGGCCGACAGTCATCCCGTCGGGAGCGATCATGAACTGCTCGTTGTTTCCGTACATGACCTTCGCCAAGGGCGCTATCCTGCCGGCCTCGTGGACGAGGTCCACCACCGTGCCAGTACCCTCCCTTATCTTCGGGTGGGTGGCGCTCGTGAACCTGAGATGTCTGGGGGACCTGTACCTTCCGAAGCCGCGTCCTCTTCTCTGAGTGATTAGTCTCTTTCCCATGTCAGCACCGCCTAGAATATGCCGATCCTCATGCCGATCTCCTCGGCAGAGTAGCCCTCCTTCAGCTTGATGATCGCGTGCTTGCCGTCCTTCATTAGCTTGATGTTTATCTTATCGACCTTCGCCTCGAACCGCTCCTCGAACGCCTTCTTGATGTCAGGCTTTCTTGCGTCCTTGCGGACTACGAACTCGAGCCTGTTGCCGTCCGTGAGGTCCTGGTTGGGCGTACCGGACATCGCATTCATGGTCTTCTCTGTCACGTACGGATGAAGAATGATGGTCCTTCTCATCTATGCCACCCTCCTATCGTCTGGAGCGCGGTCTCAGTGACGAGCATCAGCCTTCCGGGTGCTCCTCCTGGTGCGAGCACGGACGCGTTGAGCTTGGTCGGTGTCGCGACCTCCACGCCTGGGAGATTCCTGACGCTCCTGCCACCGTCACATTCCTTGGAGATGACCACCAGGATGCTCCTAGGGGTCCTGAACCTCCGGCCCCTCATCTTGCCCCGGCCGGCCCGGACGTTCCTGCCATCGATGGCCCTCTGGACATCGTCGTAGACGCCGAGTGACAAGAGCGCCTTCACGGCATCCTGGGTCGTCTTGATCGATTCGAAATCGTCCTTGACGACGACTGGCACCGTCAGCTTCTCATCGAACCTATGGCCCCTGGCCTTGACAAGCTCGAGGTTGCTCGTCGCGCTCAGGGCAGACAGCTTCCCCATCATGAGCTCCTTCTTGTTGATCTTCTTGCCAAGATCCTTGTCGACCTTTGGCGGGTGAGCGCGCCTGCCCCCGACATTGTTCGGAGACTGGGCCGCGGTCGAGCTGTTCATGAGCCTCTGGACCCTTGCCACGCCTCTGCCCTTCCCCCAGGTCTGAACGGAATGGCGCATGCCTGCGGTTGGTGACGGCGCGTACGGTTGCCTCGCGTTAGCCTCTATGGCGGTCACGGCCCTCCTGATGACGTCGGGCCTGAGTTCCGCCTTGAACACCTCCGGGAGAGACGCCTCACCGGACACCTTTCCCTCGAGGTCGTACACATTGAGCTTCCCTGGAGTGTGTTTTGGCTTCTCTTCCTCTGCCTTTATCTTCTTTGCTTTCTTCTCCGCCATGAGCTCACACTCCCTGTTTTGATTCAAGAGATACGAATGTAACTTGCGGTGGTTCCGAGAGCTTCACGCCGATGGCCCGGACCGGCTCCCTCAGGCGGACCATCCTCTTCGACGGTCCCGGCACGGACCCGTGCAGTATGACGTAGCTGTTCCTCACGGTCCCGTAGTGCAAGAACCCGCCCTTCGGGGTGACCTCCTCGCCGTTCTCGCCGATCTTGAGGACGCGCTTGTTCAGCTCGGTCCTCTGGTGGAAACCTATCTGGCCGCCCTGCGGGACGGTCGGCCTGACGTAGTTCGGCCTCTTGGTCCCGAGGGTACCCACTAGCCTCCTGTGCTTGCTGTTCTTGTGCATCAGGAGCTTCGTGCCCCACCTCTTGGTCGTGCCCTGCCACCCCTTTCCCTTGGTGATGGAGGCGACATCGACCATCTCTCCTTCCTTGATGAAATCTTTGATCGTCACAGCCTTGCCCAGGACGCCCTTGGCGTATGATAGCCGGTCGGCCATCTTTGCGCCACCGATCCTGATCTCCATGAGCTCAGGCCTCTTCTTCGGCAGGCCACTGATGAGCACCGGCTGAGTGTACACGAGCGCGCGGACATCGTCGTACTCCAGCTTCTCCGCGGTTGCCCAGCCTGCCTTCTCATCGTACTCCTTCGGTATCGGCAGCCTGCGTGCGAGCTCCTTGTCCAGGTTCTTCGCCCACACCTCTCCTATGGCCTTCCTGCCGTAGGCGGTGTCCTGGTAGAAGCGAACTGCGCACACTTTCACCGGCGGGACTTCCAGCACTGTGACGGGCACCTGGACTTCCTGCCCAGCAGTCGTGCTCCTGGGCCGAAAGTCCACGATGAAAGCGTGGGTCATCCCTGCTTTGTACCCGGCAAAGCCCTGGAGCTTCGCTCCGTCTGCTCCTTCTGGCCATTGGGAGATTCTGGCGGTTATGCTCCTGGCTCTCTTTCTCGGTGAGTAGCCCATTGAGCCCTTTCTTGGACGTCTTGTCTGTGGCATTGCTATCCCTCGTCTCGGTTCGATAGACCTTGCTGTGAGTCCTCGAGTATTCGAGCACAGCGTCCGAGAGGCAACGTTTCTCGGCCGTGACGCCTCGTTCGCGCCTGAAAATTCGTTTCAGCGCGAGTATTGGGTTGCTCGAAGCATTGCCCAGATGGCGTCTGGCCGATACCGCCTCAGGTATCGCAAGCCGCTGAATGGGCTGCTGATATATAAACGTGACCGCTCGCCCAGCGGTCAGAGCTTGCCTTCCTTCACCTTCTTCTGGGCCTTCTTCGCCCGCTCCTTTGCGGTGAGGCCCGTCGCTCTCTCCAGAAAAACGTTGTACGCCTTGATCGTGCTCAGGGCGACCTCGTCCCCGACCGAGGGGTCCATCTTAGTATCAACGCACACAGTTTTCTTGCTCGGCCAGACAGCTATCTCCTTCAGCGCCCCGAACGATGACACGAGCTCCCCGTCCCTCTCCTGCACGTTCCCGAAGATGTCCTGCATGTGGACCTTGAGCTTCTCCAGCTGTATGTTGTCTTGATGGCCTCTGCGGATCTCGTATTCCTGCATCGACTCACCTTCTAGCAGTTAAGCTCCGTGCTTCCTGAAAAACCTTTGGAGGTCGCACGTGCCGCCCATCACGAACCCTTCGAGATCCATCACGCTTCTCCAGATCTCCCTGCAGTCGCATTCTGGCGCTCCCAAGCGTGATGCGTCCTGGGTCTGGGAATAGCCCTTGATCGAATCAAGGATCACATCATCGCACTTGCCGCAGTTGTGTGCTCCTCGTTCCTTGCCTCCGCCCGTCGGGTCGCATATGATCTTCTTGCCAGAGTCCTTGCTGGCCTTCAGGACGTCCAGGACGCTCCAGAGCCATGGGGGCCTGTACGCCCAGTTCTTCCAGAGTCTCTCGACAAGGGTTCCCTTCTGTACGTTGACTGGGTTGAGCGAGACGGTCTTGCTGTTCTTTGCCGCATGTATCATGGTGGCCTTCGCATCGGCGACCGCCTCCGCTTCAGTCAGGAACGGCGGTTTGAGGAGCACATAGGTCCTGATGTCGACTCGTTTGTCCGTTAGCACTTGAACCGCATCGTCATAGTCCTTGACAGTGAATCCTTTGTTGATCGAGTATATCAGGACCTTGCCGTTCGCGCTCTCCAGCCCGAGTGCCAGCTCGATATGGTCGTGGGTCCTGAGGACTCTGTCTAGTGTCTCTGGCGTTACGTACTCCGGTCTCGACTCGAACAGGAGTCTCGTATGATTGTCGGCGCAGTGCCTGAGTATCTGATCCGCCTGCTCGACGGGTATCTCGCACTCGTCGAGGAACGACCCTGACGTGTATACCTTCAGCAGGTCGACCTTGCCCAGTTCCTCGATCGCGCGCGTGAACTGCTTTGAGATGTCCTTTGGTGCGATGGTCCCGCTCGACCCGATGTTGTATCCACACATCGAGCACCCGCCTCTGTGGGAATGGCTGCATCCTGTCGTCTGAAGTATGATGACGCCGGCTTCGACGATCTTGCCATCAAGAGACTCCTTCTCTTTCCAGACTGACGCCGGTGAGTCCGCACCTCTCCTGTGCGTGCGCCTGGTCCCCGTTTCATCTCTCATGTCCTAACCGGCAAAACGCTGAGATGCTCAGAGATCGTAGGGCTTGAGAGTTCTTCGGCCGTTCTTCTTCGCCCGCCTCGCAGCGCTCTCGATCATCTCGTGGACCTCTCTGTCCAGTTCGTAATAGAATTCCTCGGAGATCCGGATGCCCTCTCCGGCCACATCCTTGACCTCAGACACCTTGATGACCATCTTACCGTTACGCAAGGCTGAGACTTTCATACGCTCCCCCGCTTGAATCCCCGAGTGGGACTAGAGCTAATGCGCATACCCTTCTTAACGTTTTCCTTCGTATTCGCACCCACAAAGCTTTTTCATGCGCATTCTTCTATCGGGACGGGACACAATGATGGACGTCGATTCCAAGGTCGAATTGGCCTCAAGGGACGCTCTCGAGATCGTCACGCCCGAGGAGCTGAGAAATCTCTTCGAGACCAGCTCCAAACCTACTGGGTACATCGGATACGAGCCGAGCGGGTTCGTACATGCTGGACAGATTATCACCGCGAGCAAGATCATCGACCTACAGAACACCGGCGTCGAGATGACCATCTTCCTGGCGGATTGGCACGCGCTGATCAACGACAAGATGGGAGGGAAGATCGAGAACATACGAGCCTGTGGAGAGTACCTACGCGAGTGCTTCATTGCGTTGGGAGTGAAGGACACTGCGAAGTTCGTTTGGGCCAGCGACCTCATCGACCATTCAAGCTACTGGGAGAAGTTCATCCGCATATCCAAAGCGAGCTCTCTCACTCGCATCAAGCGAGCGATGACGATCCTCGGAAGGACTGAGGATGAAGCCGAGATCGATGCATCCAAGGTCATGTATCCTCCCATGCAGGCAGCGGATATCTTTGAGCTAGGAGCTGACATCGCTCTCGCCGGCATGGATCAGAGACGGGCTCACATGCTGGCCAGGGATGCCGCCGAGAAGCTCGGATGGAAGAAGCCCATCGCGCTCCACACCCCGTTGCTTGTGAGCCTCCTGGGCGCAGGAAGGATGGACCCTGTAGACGCGAAGATGTCAAAGAGCAACCCAAACAGCGCGGTCTTCCTGCATGACTCGCCGCAGGAGATATCGAAGAAGATCAAGGGTGCCTTCTGTCCCGCAGAGGTCGAGGGGAACCCCGTCGTAGACACAATGAGGCTCATAGTCTTCCCGAAGCTAGGTTCGGTGCACATCGACAGGCCCGAGAAGTATGGAGGCCCGCTCGATTTCGCCAGCTTCGCAGAGCTCCAGCAGTCCTATGCGTCTGGCAAGCTCCATCCGCAGGACCTGAAGAAGGGCGTATCCGATTCCATGTCAACATTGCTTCTGCCGGTTCGAGAGTATTTCGAGAAGCATCCGCAGAACCTCGAGAAGGTCAAGTCACTCTCAGTCACGAGATGAGTCGATCTTCTTCAGGATCTTCATCGCATTCTCGGCTGATATGTTCAGAATGGCCTCGACGTCGCCAACCCCCGTGAGGCCAGCAGCGCCCGGATGACCACCGCCGCCGTTCGTGGTCTCGGACCCGACTCCTCCCAGCAGCTTGCCGAGATGGATGCCTTTTCTCACGACGGCCTGCGTCGCCCTTGCGCTTATCCTGAACTGTTCTCCCCTCTGGGAGCCCACGAAGCCTATGTCCGCTCCAAGCGATAGCAGCGATTTGCAGACGGATGCTTCGAACGCGCTGCCCTGTGAGGTCGCGATGATGTAGTTCCCGACCTTCCAGTACTTCAGCCTCTGAGCGCCCTTGAGCTGCGAGATCCTCTCCGATATGTCCGTGTCAACGTCCACAAGTCCCATCGCCTCGTCCATGGCGATGTCGTGGATGGCCATCAGCTCGGAGAATGTGATCAGGGTCGTAGGTTTCGCGAACTTGAAGTATCCCGTGTCCGTGAGCATCCCGAACAAGAGTGCCAAGGCCACATCGCGGCTCGGCTTCTTCCTTGCAGCCTTCAGCAGCTCGTAAACGATCTCCGAGCACGAGCTCTTGGTATCGTCGCAGTAGTACTGCCTAGCCTTCTCCCACCCTTCGTTCCTGGTGTGGTGGTCGACAACGATGGCTCTTGAGATGTCGATCTCGATCCCGAGCTGCTCCGGGCCAGACGTGTCAAGCACGAGGAGTCGGGCCATCGGCAGCTTCGCGATATCCTCAGATGCTTCGATGTTGAGCGTCTTCGCCAAGACCTTCGAAACCATGTCCAGACCGCCGGGAAGACCGATCAAGACCTCAGGAAACGATTGCTGCACCGCGAATGCGCTAGCGACGGCGTCGGGATCCGCGTTCCCATGCAGGAGCACTAGCGTCCCCCCTTCTTTCGATAGCTCTTCGGCGATGCTGGAAAGCACGAGCTAATGTCAGGATGAATGATGTATAAAATAGATACCTAGCTCCCGAGGAAGGTGATGCCCCGGGAGAAGATCGATGGTTTGCGCCCTAGCTCTCGTCGACCTCGGGGGCCGGTTTGGCGGGGGCGGGAGCCTGGAGTGCCTGCGTTATCTGGTCCTGAAGGCTCTTGTGCCTCTCTCTGAGGTGCTTGTCCTGCCTGTCGATCGTCTTCACGCGCACCTCGGCCGTCTCCTTCTGTTCCTTGAGCTCCGTGACCAGTGCGGGCCTGTCCTTCACCTGGATTAATAGCGACCCCACGTTCTTGAAGGCCGCTGAATCGTCCGTGATCTTCTCGAGCTCTACTATCGTCCTGTCTAGCTCACGAACCTGTGCCTCCAGCTGTATCTTCTGCGTGGTGACCATTTGTATCTGCTGTGTCAGTTGCTGGAACTGCGCGATCTGGTTCTGGACCTTCGGTGGTATGTTGTCCATCATCTACGTCCTGCCTCCTTAGCTGTCTCCTCTGCTACATTAGTCCATCTGATATATGAGTTCAGGGCCGCCCTCAGGGCGTTCTGGTCGTCCGCCTCTATGCGGATCAAGACCTCCCCTTCCCGTTTCTCTACAGAGACCTTCGTGCGTGGGATCCTTTCCGCCAACTCGGGGGAGAGTGCTCCAGCGATCACGTCGGGCTTCTCGGTCCTTACGGTCAGTTCGGCCCTGCTGGTCAAGATCATCTACCTTTGATCGATTTCCTCACGTTTGGCCGCTCTTTATAGAAGACCTTAGAGCCACACTTCTCGCACTGCAGCCCGACGGTGTTCACGTTCGTCCTCACGGGCTCCTTGCATTTAGAGCACTTGTACATCGGCATCTACTCCTTCTTCTTCCGCTTCTTGGGCTTCTCGGCCATCTCTTCAAGCTCCGCCAGTCCAGCGATCTCTTCCATTGGCGCTGCCTCCTCCTCACTGCCCTCGGCCTTAGCAAGGACCTCTTCGACGTCGCGCGTCACGGCCACGGGGGGCGTGGGCCTGTAGGAGCCGCTGGCCATCTTGGCGCCGCAGTGCCTGCAGACCCAGATGCCGCTCGCGGTCCTGCCGAGCGCCACTGCTCTGCAATACCGGCACTCGTGCCTGCCCTTGCTCACCGCTTCGACGTCCGCTATCCGCTTCCTGACAGTGACGCCGTATCTCGGGCCGAACCTGCCGGACGAACCTACCTTCTTAGTTCTCTTGGACATATCATCCCGTCCCTCAGAGCTTGGAGCGTATCTCCGCCCCGATTCTCCTAGACATGCCAACGACTTTGGACACTTCTTCCAGCGTGAATGCTCCTGCCAAACCCTTCTGCATCGCGCACAGGTTTCCTGTCTCGATCGTGGCGACCGTGAGCCTGGCATCCGCCACCCTCTCCTCGTCGTGGGTGGGGTCGAGCAGTATCTTGCCGTCTATCTTGACTGCAGTGATGGAGATTGGTTGGTGCAGCACGGGCAGCGGGTAGTCTTCTCCCTTGCCCGCCCTCTTCGCAGGAACGATTGCGGTCTTGAAAGCCGCATTCACCGCGATGTTGGCAGCATCGAACAGGTTGCCGTCGTAGTCCAGGACATGTACGTCGACGAACATGATCCAGACCTCCTTGCCGGGCTCGATGCACAGCTTGGTCATGTCGACCGCGTGTCCTTCTCTGATCCCTCTGTCGATGACCCTCGCAACCTCGATCGACTCCTGGTCTGGCGGTCCGCTCTCGAAGGTGTTACTTGCCATCGGAATGAGTTCCGCGTTGGTGGTCAGGACGCCGGTGTTCGGTGTGTCCGGGAATGGCGCGCCCAGGATGAGTTTCACCCCCACGACGACCTGCGTTTCTCCCAGGGTGACTCTCGCGGAGCCCTCCGCCGAGCCGATGAAATTGGTCTCGATGGTCAGCGGGCGTAGCTCATCGAGCTGCCTGCCGTCCGCCCTGGCGCCCTTTGCCAAGAGCTTTGAAATGTAGTCCCTCTTCAGGTCGGCGACGACATCTTTGCCCATCTAGACCGCCTCCTTCTTCATGTCGGTCTCGGAAGGCATCGCGGTCTCTGTTGCTGCTCCCTTTGCCGTGTACCTTCTCCTGAGCGCGTCTCTCTGGACCTCGTACACCTTCTTGCAGGCCTCAACGGCCATGTGTAGGCCCTTGTCGAACTCTTCGTTCGTCAGGTCGCCATCCATCTGGAGAAGCACGATCTCTCCGGCCCTCGGCACGTACCCGACCGGAATGTCTGCCTGGCCGAAGTTATCCTCCTCCTTGCCCAGGTCCAGGACCATTGTGTCAGCGACCTTGCCGGCCGCGCAGGATGCAACGAGGTCCCTCATCGGCACGCCAGCGTCTGCGAGGGCCACTGAAGCTGCCGTCAGGCCTGCGCATCTAGTGCCAGCATTGGCCTGAAGAACCTCGATATAGACATCGATCGAAGTCCTTGGGAAGTACTCTGTGAACACAACGTGTGTCAACGCTTCCGAAGTGATCTTCGATATCTCGTGCGACCTTCTGTCCGGTCCCGGCCTTTTCCTGTCGTCCACGGAGAAAGACGCCATGTTGTAGCGGCACTGGACGAGCGCCCTATCTGGGTTCTGCAGGTGTCTGGGATGGCATTCCCTCGGTCCGTAGACCGCGGCCATGACCTTGTTCAGGCCCCACTCTACATATGCGGACCCGTCCGCTCGTTTCAACACTCCCGCTTCTATCTTCAGAGGCCTCATCTCGTCTGGCCTCCGGCCGTCTATCCTGCGGCCGTTCTCGTCAATCAGCTTAAGATCCGTAGGTGCTCCACCCATTCAATTCACGCTCCCTTGTTGGAACTCTTTTCCAGGAATTCCTTGACCTTTTCCGTGAGTCCGAGGTTGTGCGCCTCGTCCTCTATCATCTTGATCGCCTGGACAGCCCGGACTATGTTGTCAAGCTCCCCATCGATCCATATTCTTCCGTTCTGCCCGACGTATATCCGGCAGGCCGTCTCATTCTTCAACATCTGTATCATAGACCCGTTCTTCCCGATGACCCTCGGGACCTTGGACGGGGATACCTCGATGACCATGCCGCCCGTAAGCTTCCTGAGCCCGTGATCCCGCATCGAGACCGAGATCCTCTTCAGCTCGTTCACGGCGACGATCTTCAGCAGGACGATGTCACCTACCTGCATGAACTTGCGAGTCTCTCCGAATTCGACCCTCCACGGAACCTCGTTCACGTGCAGAGGGGAGGGATACGGCGAGTTGATGTCGACCAGCCAGTTCGAAGCTCCCGTGTCGACGATCTTGCCGACCACCAGGTCGCCTGTCACCGGCAAGTACCGCCCGGCCAATGGGACGACGCTAACCGAATCTGGCCTCACGCTCTTTATACCCAGCTGAGAAGCGAATATCTTGCCCCCCTGTGAGTAGGTCCCGGGCCCGGCCCTCTTGCTGGATATCGCAAGCAGGTCCCCAGGTACGACTATCTCTCTCGTGTTCTCTTTAGAATCACTTGTTGGCATTTGTCTCACTCGCATGTTTGCGATAAACACGCTGCCAGCGAGGCTTCAAATCACAAAGATCTACTTCGCGGCTCGCAGTGCATTTACCATTATCTCTCGTCGGAGCCGAAAACGCATTCCTTGCTTAAAGGTTTTGGTTGCACCCCTGCGTCCCCGATGTCCTGTCAGTGGGCGCAGCCAGCAAGGCGTTTCCTACTTCAGAATCTTCGTCTCAGCTTCGCCGTGCGTCTTGTTGCTGACCTTCTCGAAGAACTCGGTTTGCAGGCCTGCGGGCATCTCGATGACGCCGATCCATGAACCGTCCTTCTGCCACTCCTCCTTCGTCAGCTTGCCGAAATGCTTGAAGTCCTCGTAGCAGCGGCCGTAGTCCTCGCCCGACACCTTGACAGCGATTCGGACCTTGTCGAACTTGATCGGAATCAGGGGTCTGAGGGCGTTCATAATTGCGGGCACCTGGGCCTCGACCGACTTGAACGGGTCGATATGGATCTTCGCCTCCTCCATCGCCGTCTCGATCCTCGCGGGCGGATGAGGTGCTCCTGTCTGCGGGTTCATAGCATTCCTCGCGATGTACTCGACGATCCTCTTGCGCTTGTTCTCCTGCATTATCTTTCGCTGCTCGGTAGTGAGCTGGACCTCTCCCTTGAGGATGATCGTCTTAGCGACCTCGGTCGCGTCCGTCGTCCCGAAGATCTCCTTTATCTTGTCCTCTGGAGCTCGAGTGCCCTTCTTTGCGTTCTTGAAGATGGTGTCAATGACCATGTGTTCGAAAAGGTTGACCTCTTTTCCGTCCTTCATCTTCTGGACGATGGCCGGATCTATCAGGATCTCAAAGCTCTCTCCGTGTGATTCGTACCTTGCGACAATTGCATCCTCAAGGTCAACCATGGTATCCGCTCAGGTCGTCATCTTCTTCACGTAGGCCTCGACCTCGGCCTCGGTGAGCCTTCTGAACCTCTCGCCCACCATGACCACGCCTATCTCAACGGCCTTCATGTTGAGGTTCTCCTCTGTGGCTTTCGCCAACGCCCTGAGCCCCAGCAGGATCGCCTCTTCCGCGGACATTTCCTCCTTGTACTGCTCCTCGAAGACGTCCATGATGGCGTTCTTGCCAGCGCCTATGGAGCCCGCCTTGTAAGCCACGAGCGCTCCGCTCGGGTCTGTCTCAAACAGGTGGCAGCCTTGGTCGTCCACTCCTGCGACGAGCAGAGCCGTTCCGAACGGCCTCACGCCACCGTACTGCGTGTAGTTCTGCTTGTAGTCGCAGAGCCTTTTGACAAGCGTTTCTATGTCCATCTTCTCAGCATAGGTGACCTTGTTGACCTGAGCAAGCATCCTCGCGTGGTCCACAAGTACTCGTGCGTCCGCGACCAAGCCGGAGGTCGCGCAGCCGATGTGCTCGTCTATCTGGAAGATCTTCTCGATGGATCGCGATTCGATGAGCTTGCTCGCGATCCGTTTGTCCACGATGAGCGCGACGCCGTCTTTGAACTTGAGCCCGACCGTCGTCGTTCCCCGCTTGACCGCCTCACGGGCGTACTCTACTTGGAACAGTCTGCCGTCGGGCGAGAAAACAGTGATCGCCCGGTCATATGCCATTTGTCCTGGTTGCATGTGTGTGACACCTCTTCTGACAGTGAAATAACTACAGCTATTGCAGCTACAACTGGATTCTGCCTAAATCCGAAGCCAGCATAGCACACTGTCCAGCAAATATCGGTAGAGCTACTTAAGCCTTCTGAATTATTGGTTCGGGTTCAAGGCGCCTCGCCCCTGTGGACTCCTGCATCGAGGTTACCTTCGCTTTATGTGTGCGCCCGCTCTAGTATCCTTCGCACGACCGAACTCGTGGTAACCTCACGAACTTGAGCCTCCCGGACGACCCAATCGAACACCGCCGTCGGGACTTTGGTGGCCAAGGGCTTCATCGCAATCGCTACAGGCGTCTTATCGTGGGCGAGGTCCTTCTTGGAACTGTCGGTGGTCGTCCTCAAGTTCTTGGTGACCAGTTTCTCGGGGTCCGTCGACAACTGCATACGTCTGCGTGCAAGTCTCTTCTGTTCTGGTCCCCCGTCCGTGCAAGAATATGATGACTTAAATACCACCAGAAAGAAGAGAAGAAGAATAAGTTGGAGACAGTACAGGAACATCTGGCTCTCACCACCTTCTCTTCTTGTGATACTCGTAGATTCTGGTTTCTTTGCCCTTCTTGCTTCGGGTTTTTCCAGAAACCACCTCGCCTGTCGCATCAAGCGTCCTCAAAGCCTCGTCGACTTCGATTGTCCTCATCCCTAGATTGCTGGCGCTGTGAACCAGCTCCGACCGAGTCATCCTGCCCGTGCGTTCCAGTATCCTTCTGACCTTCTTGACGCTCTTCTCACCGCCGACCTGATCGCACAACCTAATGGCGTCGTCGACGTAAGGTTCGATGGCCTTCTCCACTTCCTGGAAGTGCGACACGTCAACCGACCAGGTGTTACCGAGGAAAGTCATCCCGTTCTCGCTCACGGCGAAGATGATTATGAACTCAGGGAAGATGTCCTCGACCAAGCGGGAGAGAATCGCCGCTACTGCAGCGGATTCCTTCTTCCCCCTTTTGTCGAACTCCTTGCTCTTGGCGTCCCATAGCTTCTTCGCTTCATCGCTCCAAACAATTTCAGTCTCCTTCCCGATGTAGTCGTTCTGCAACTTCTTCAGCTCATCCACCAACCACTTCTCCTCCGCAATCATCCACGGGGTGGGGATGCTCTGAGGTGCCCAACGACCGTCACAAATCCTGACTGCGAAGCGAGGAATGAAGCCGGAAAGGTAATTGTCCATCGACAGAGCGTTCGTCAAGTCGTCAAGCACAGAGGCAGAGCACCAAGTTAGATGCATCGCTGGCACCGAGATTGTCTTGCTGGCGAGACGTTTCTGGAATGAATCGCCGTCTTTGAGGAGTATGACTGTCTGCTCCCAACCCTGCGTGTAGTCTCGTTGAAAAGCCTTCAAGGTCTATGCAGTCTGTCGGAGAGCGCCTCATGAAGATTGGAACGGCCATAGGAGTTGTTCTCCTCGTGTTGAACTGGGGCGTGGTCGGCTATAGTCCTTCAGTCGGCGTAATGATGCTGTTTGATTCGCCAATCGTCAAAGTGGTTGCACTAGGCACTGCCGGAGTCATACTACTCGGCCTCGTCCTCTATGTGCTGGAATGAAAAGGAAATTGGTTTGAGCCTCGCCTCGGAAAGGACCATAGGGGAGGAAAAGCGGCACATATGATGAACTTAAACGTTGCGTTCTTCAAGGACTCACTAGATGAACTCAGAATGGAAACAGAGAAGTATACCTTCGCATCGTAGCATTGATGGGAACGTCCTATGGATTTCTGCGTGTGCTTCACAGCGCGCCCGTGTGGTCACTATAGGATCCAGGTTTCTTCTGTCAGACCTGAAGAAGTTGGCTTGAGACAGATTCTGAAGATGCTGCTCTTGACGATGAGCGCAGTAATCCTGCCATTTTGCCTAGTTTGGGTGGCCCTTTCGTGATAGTGGTTTGCGCCTCCGAAAAGCCTCTATGTTGAAATGTCCCGCTATGCCTGTTCGATATCGACTATCTTCTTCTGAAATCCCTTCATCTTCACGGATCCGTTGGGGCTATCGGACATGCC
>JAHIZT010000106.1 GCA_018814355.1 Candidatus Thermoplasmatota archaeon
GTTTCAGTTCTTGGCTTGATGGTAATCATAGGTTCAATCAAGATGCCGCCAATTGCCAAAACTTCTAAACTAGGTGGATCTCGACCAGAAAACGTTTAAGTAGATTGTAACTGTACGGTGCTTGTCTAGTCTGAAAGACGATTTTGGAAGACTCAGATGAATACAATAAGGAGGTGCAAGAGATGAGCATATTGGTTCTCGGTGCATCGGGGCAGATCGGTGCTTACACTGTTCAGGACCTCGTGGAAATGTGCGGTGAAAAGGATGTGATTGCCTCGAGCCGGAAGATGGTCAACGTGAAGAAGGCGGTGGACGACCTCAAGCTCTCTAAGAAGGTCAAGTTGATGGAGCTTGACGCGAACGATGGTTCGAAGGTCCTTGAGACCATAAAGAAGGAGAAGGTTGGGTCCGTAATCAACTGCGCTTGGTATCAGACTAACCTGGGCGTCATGGACGCGTGCCTGAAGGGCGGCGCGACATATACCGACCTAGGGGGGTTCTTCGACACGTGCCTTAAGCAGCTGGAACTGCACAAGAAGTGGAAGGACGCGGGCATCAACGCGACAATTGGCCTTGGCAGCACGCCGGGCATGACGAACATCGCGGGCGCTGCGGGCGCCAAGAGGCTCGATGTGGTGGACTCTATCGATATCGTATGTGCCTGGGGCAACACATTGCCGGTGAAAGAGGCCGGCTGGCCGGGCTACTCAATAAGGACCGTCCTGGACGAGTTCACGCAGGAGTCAGTCCAATGGATCGGTGGGAAGTACCAGAAGCAGAAGATCCTCGGCGGAGAGACTGATGCCGTCTTGCCTGACCCGATCGGAAAGGTGAAGGCCTACTTCATCAAGCACTCTGAGCCTGCGACCATGGGCAAGTACCTTAACGCGAAGCAGGTCACATTCAGGATAGGCTTCCCGCAGAGCGACATGGCGACATTCATGACCTTGAGAGGGCTCGGCTTCGCCGACGAGAAGAAGCTCGATGCCTACGGCGTATCACCGCTTGACTTCCTGACCGCGATGTACCAGAAGGGCATCGCAGATGGCAGAGGAGCTCCCTCGAAGGAGAAGTTCGAATACGACATGTTCAGGATTGACTGCGCCGGAAAGAAGGATGGCATGCCTAAGACGGTCACCTACTTCATCGTGACCTGGAACGACCCTGAGAGGGGCGTGTCATCGGCCAGGGACACGTCAGTCCCACCTTCGATAGTCGCGCACTGGCAGCACACAAAGAGAATTAAGGAGCCCGGAGTGTTCCCCGCAGAAGCGACGGTCGAGCCCGAGGCATTCTTCAAGGAGCTCGGCAAGAGGAAGATCTATGTCGACGAGCAGATAACCTCGACGACGAAGTATTACTGAGAGCTCCGCTGGAAACCCGAAGGGAAGAGGTGAACGCACCTCTTCTCCCTAAAACCCCAATCTCTTCTCATTCTTGGTGGCTTGCATCTGCTGTCGGGAGGTTCCATCTCCCATCAACAGGACACGTATTCGACTCCCTGCTCCAGCTTAGCTCTCCTCAACGCGTTGTAGACTCCTTCGATGATGCACGCCTCAGTCACATATCCATAGAAGTCTCCTTTGTCGAAGACAGCGATCGTGGACACCCCGGAGTTGGCCATGGCCTTGGCCACCCATCGAAGATCCAGAGACAGGTTTGTCAGGATAACGAGAGGCTTGGACATGATGTCCTTGACCTTGACCTTCTTAGGGTCCTTCCCTTCGGCAACGACCTTGGACACGATATCCTTCTTCGTGACTATTCCGTAAGCGTCGTTCTTGTTCTTCCTGGGTACGAGAACCGAGAACTTGTTCTCGGCGAGCATCTTGTGGATTGCGCTTAAGACCGTCGCATCTCCTTCGATTGTGGGGAGCTCGAAGGTCTTCACGATGTCCTTCAGGATGAGAGGAACGTGGCTCATTCCTTTGCCTCCTTGATCTGCTTCGCTCGCGCGGCGATTACTTTGAGGATATCGACATCGGTGATGAACCCAAGAAATTCGTCTGCGTTGAACACGGCAATCTTCGAAACCCGTTCGTTTGCCATCTTCTTCGCTACCCATCGGATGTCGAGATTCAAGTTGTTCATGACGACAAGCGGTTTCCTGGCGAAATCCGTCACTGGAGATGTGGCTAGGTCCCGGCCGTTGGCAATCGCTCCTTCCACGATGTCCCATCTCGAGATAATCCCATATGAGTCGTTCTGACTTCTGCGGTCAATAAGCAGGAAGTCCGTCTTGTTCTCGATCATGGATACAAGCGCGTCGCTCACAGTCGCGTCTGGAGATATCCTAACGGGACTCGAGCCGCTGAGCATGTCTCGTAGTTCCACTTCTCTCCCCTCCAAAGCCAGGTGCCTAAACTGCGTTATCGTGTCGACTCTATTTCAATGTTCTCAATCTGGGGTCCTGGAACAATTCGGGCGATGAATACGCCCGGAAGCTTGGATTTTGACCTTCGACTGCTACATGTAATCAGAGAAATATGATATACTGGTCATCGTCAAGGACGAGATGCTGATCAAGGGAGCCGTCTTCCGGCTAGACTCGGACCTTCCATCGGATGCGAAATACCTTCTCGAGGACTTCAGATTGGCAGTCAACAACGCGATCCGTGCAGGCCTCCAGGCAAGAGTTACGTCGAGAAACGCTTTGTGTAGAATCGCGTACAAGGATTTTCGTCAGGAACACCCAAGGATGTATGCCAAGCATCTGGTATCGGCGTTCGAGGTGGCTGGCAGCGTCCTCAAGAACCATCGCAGGCGCATTCGCGAAGGTGTTGCGTGCAAGGTCCCCTATGTCAAACGCCTGATGATGAAGGCAGAGAACCAAGCATACAAGCTCGATCGTGAGTCCGGAACCATAGACCTTCCCATAAGGGCTGGCTGCCATGCGAAATTGAATCTCGTCGTCAGCCAGTATCATCGGAAGTATCTGGATGACCCTACTCTCTCCCTAGAATCGCTGACCCTTCTTCCAGATCGGGTCATAATGACCTTCAGGAAGAGTGCCCCTGCACCATACACCCCCGAGTCGGCCCTTTCTCTCGACACCAACGAACGCAGCCTCGACGGCGTATTCGTAAACAGCGGTACTGAAGCATCTGTTTCGGTCAAGGCGGAGTTTCCTGATGTTGCCATTATACAGCAGAGGCATCACGACAGGCGGAGAAGGCTGCAGAAGAAGAAGGCGCATGATAGGCGCACCACTAGAAACCTGTGTAGGAGGGAAGGCACAAGAGAGCATCATCGGATTGAGTACAGACTCCATCAGGTGGCGAATGCCGTGCTCTCGTTTGCCGAGAGCAGGAAGTCCGCCGTAGTGCTCGAGGACCTGACAGGAATCCGGTACAAAAGGGGCAAGGATCTGAATCGTCGCCTAAGCCTGTGGCCGAGGAGGAAGCTCCACCAGATCATCGAATACAAGGCCCAGTGGAAGGGTATCCCTGTCGTCAAAGTCGATCCAAGATACAGCAGCGGAAAGTGCCCGATATGTGGGAAAATACAAGATTCCCGAATGGGCACGGAGTTCGTATGTGAGTGCGGCTGGCACCTCGACAGGCACATCAA
>JAHIZT010000107.1 GCA_018814355.1 Candidatus Thermoplasmatota archaeon
AAATTGGCATACCTTCTTTGCCATCATGACTTGGTCGGGCATTCACTCGGGAGTCGATTTGAGAATTGCAGCATCCAGCTTTAACTGACGGCAGATTCCGGGCCGAAATCCGGGCCCTCGCACATTTTAATCCTAAGATGTGAATTAATGTTCAAATCTAATCCCGGACTCCGCCCTTTCTGTGAGTCAGACGACCATTGTATCGAGCAAGCCTCTCCGCATTCCCTTCACTTGGGGCTTCTCTGAAGGGGCTCAAGTCGACCTCAATCGATAACCGAGAAGGCCTATTCCAAGTACCTGGATGTTGCGATCTTCGACGGGGACACTTCCCCTAAGTGAGCAGATCTGGGACTCTTGAGCTCACACGTTTCTCAGCCTGAGAAAAGGCATTAGGCATTGGACGGCGATTCTCGGTAACGATGCCGAAGTGCAGAACATGTGGAGAGGAGTTCACAATCTCATCCGAAGCGTCATTGTCTAGATCGTTGACCATGGATCTTCTGCGCGTGATGAGATTTCGGCCTGGGCGCCTTGTTGGCGTGAAGAATGGTTGGCTTGTTGGAGGCATAATCATCGGTTTGTTCGCGTTAAGCATGGCGCTGAGCTATGAGGACATCTGGGTGCGCGGCCTATCTATCTTCGCTTTCTTCGTTGTGATGTTCTTTCTCGCAATCTCGCTTTCCAAAGAGGCCCGCTATTCCAGAACAAGGTCTCAAAACTGCTCAAACTGCTCGAGCACAATCATGGCGAAGCAACTGCTGCGTCCCGAGGAACTTGGGCCCCACAAGATTGCCATGACAAAGAAGAAACTCTAGAAAAGAGAAGAAGGAGTTTAGCTCGGTGCAATAATCGCTTGATTGAGGAATGGTCAGACATTCGAGTTCACGCATGGCTCCCTGAACATCCTCATCCCATCCTGCACATGTCACAGCAGCTCCAAATACTCCTAAATACTCCAATGCAGTTCATCGCGTGGCCAAGCCCGTGGCCGGACAGCAGCATGAAGAACTGAGCAAGAAGAGGCAATCTCGAGCATTGGATCAACGAAATCCAGACCTGAGATTGCTGCTGGTTTCGTACCCCGTGAAATCGTCCACTGACGGTGGATCTGGAGTCTGCCCGGCCAAGAAGGACACACGGCGAGGAGGTTGAGGAGATGGAGAACAGAAGGCGGGGCATGGGATGGTTACCCGACTATCCAGACATTCGAGACTACACATTCGAGAGCAAGGAACTGCTGAGCAAGAAAGAGATCCATGCACTTGTCACGCCCATCGGTCTGCAGAAAGCAGACCGGACAACCCTGGCGTCGTCCGTTGACCTCAGGAGGTGGTGTTCGCCCATCGAGGACCAGGGCGAGATTGGAGCATGCACCGCGCATGCAGGCGTCGGGATGGTGGAGTACTACGAGAAGAGGGCCTTTGGAAAGCATATCGACGCTTCGCGGCTTTTCCTGTACAAGGCCACGAGGAATCTCGCCGAGCTGCACGGAGATAGCGGCGCATCCATCCGTTCGACGATGGGTGCACTTGTCTTGTTCGGTGTCCCGCCCGAGAAATATTGGCCGTACACTGACAGGCTCCCTGATTTCGACAAGGAACCGAGTGCATTCTGCTATTCGTTCGCAGAGAACTACAAGAGCATCAAGTACTTCAGACACGACCCGCCTCAGCTCTCGGAAGAAGCGGTCCTCGAGAGTGTCAAGAAATCCCTCGTAGCAGGCATACCCGTGATGTTCGGCTTCACTGTGTACAGCTCGATGGATCAGGCGAACAGCACGGGCAAGATTCCTTTTCCGTGCAGCAACGATAGAGTGTTGGGAGGACACGCCGTTGTCGCAGTGGGCTACGACGACAAGATGGAGACAAGAAATGCGGATTGTGACGTCGCGACGAAGGGAGCATTGCTCATCAGGAACTCCTGGGGTGGGGGATGGGGAGACGGAGGCTACGGCTGGTTACCATACGAGTTCTTGTACAGAGAACTGTCAGTCGATTTCTGGTCGATGCTGAAGCAGGAATGGGTCGACACGAGACAGTTCACGATCCAGTGATAGTTCTCCTTCGGAGCTGCCTCACCACGATCGCCGGAAAAGCGTTCCCTGTGATGCTGAGGAAGGCCATATAACCCCTGAGAGACACAAGCCCGCTCCAGAGTACCCGACACAGATGAATTCGGAGTTCTGGAAGGGCAGGTCTGTGGCAGGCTCTGAAGGAAATGGGAAGAGGGTTTTCGCCAAGCAACAAGGCGCTGCTCACATCTCACAGCTTCAGGATATTCTTTGCCTTCTCCTCATCGCTCACGGCGAGTGCCACATGCCTCCGGCTTCCTTCCTTGTCGAGCATGTACGCAGCATCGATGTTCACGCCCTCATCCGCCAGCGCCCTTAAGACACGCGCGAGTTCGCCAGGCTTGTCCTCCAGCTTCGCCACGAGCAGGTTCCGCTCAGAGAACTCCAAGTCCACCCGCTTCAAAGCCTCCCGGCTCTTCTGAGGATGGTCAGTGACAAGCCGCACCACCTCAGCCTTAGGCTCAGTTGAGACGGTCCGTATGTTGACGCCGCTCTCGTGCAGAGCCTCGGTGAGCCGAGCGAGCTCCCCGGGTCTGTTGGGAAGCTTCACGCTGAACTCAGTTTCCATACTCCACTCCTCCTCGAACCGGACCAAGAACTAATGGCCACTCTGTCCCCTGAGGTGGCAGGAAGCCAATCCATCTTGTTCCGGAACACTATAATGCTGCGCGGTTATAGTATCTCAAACTGCCCTCGAGGCGCGGCAACGACGTCCACATGTGGGGTCTCGCTCAGCGAGGATTGCTTCATCAACCAAGAGGCTGGATGCGGAGAAAAGCAATGGGCCCATTTCTTCTCGCCCGATATCTACGAATGTTCCAGCGATAGATGACTTTTGTGTAACCGCCCCGTCCATCATACCCAGGACACGGACATGAAGCCCGATATGGACACGCCGACGCAAGAAGGGCATTTCCCGAGCGCCTCGCCATCAGAGGACTGAATGCTCAAGAGACCAAGACATCCGTGAACCGGAAGCCCTCGACATCGAACAGTCCCTTGTCGCCCAGCTTGAG
>JAHIZT010000108.1 GCA_018814355.1 Candidatus Thermoplasmatota archaeon
CAAGGACTGCAGTTGTCCGCGTTGATCGAGATCGGGCTCGTTCTCTTCGTCATTGCGCTCTTGGTGAATGCCTTCGCGAGGATAATGGTCGGAAGATTCATGAGCAGAGTCCCAGCAACAGGTGGTGGGCTTTGAACACATACGAGTATCGCAAGCTGAAGAACACACTCGCCTCTGGACTCGCCCTTGCGTGTGTCATCCTTGCCTTGATTCCCCTGGTCTACATCCTTGCTGGCGTTGTGATGAAGGGGGCGCCGGCTCTGAGCTGGGAGTTCCTGACTAACAGGACAGTAGGGACTGGTGAGCCGGGCGAGGGGATAGGCAACGCGATAGTCGGCACTCTTCTCCTCGTCTTCTACGCAAGCATGATAGGCCTGCCGGTCGGCATTCTTACGGGCATCTACGTTTCTGAGTACGGCAACAACAAGTTCGGATCTACTGTGAGGTTCTTCAACGACGTCCTTGCTAATTTCCCATCGATTGTCGTGGGCCTGCTTGCATACGCATTGGTGGTGGCTTATCTCAATGTTGGCTTCTCCCTGATCGCCGGATCCGTCGCTCTCTCGATCATAATGATACCGATTGTGGCCAACACGACCGAAGAGGCTCTCAGGATGGTCCCCAATTCATTGAGAGAAGGAGCACTTGCACTGGGAGTGGCCAGGTGGAGGACGGTCCTCAAGGTGATGCTCGTGAGCGGAAGGGCAGGCATAGTGACAGGGGCACTGCTCGCGATAGCCCGGATCGCCGGTGAGACGGCCCCTCTTCTCCTCACAGCTTTCTACAGCAGCTACTGGTCGTTCTCCCCGACCGAACCCATAGCTTCGCTGCCTCTGACGATATTCCGAAACTACAATTCGCCTTCGGAGGTGCTCCTCCAGCAGGCATGGGGGGCTGCCCTTGTGCTAATCATTATTGTGCTAACGCTGAACATCGGGGTTAGGTTGTTCATGAGACAGAAGACAAAGAAATCAAAGGCGGTGAGAATGAGATGGATGACAAGATTGTCACGAAGGGATTGAATGCATACTTCGGGGATGTCCATGCCGTGAAAGGGATTGACATCCGAATACCGAAGAACGCGATAACGGCGATCATAGGGCCATCTGGCTGCGGGAAGTCCACCCTTATAAGATGCATGAACAGGATGCACGAAGTCGTGCGCGGAGCACGGGTCACGGGGGAAGTGCTATTGGACGGCAGGGACATCTACAGCAGTCAAATGGATCCGGTGCTAGTGAGAACCAAGGTCGGAATGGTGTTCCAGAAACCAAATCCGTTTCCGACCATGTCCATCTACGACAATGTTGTCGCAGGCCTGAGGCTGAATGGAGAGAAGGACTGGAAGAGGCTTGACGCGACGGTCGAGAGGAGCCTCAAGCTCGCCGCCCTGTGGGATGAGGTGAAACACCAACTAGACGCATCCGGAGTAAGCATCTCGGGCGGGCAACAGCAGAGGCTCTGCATAGCGAGGGCACTGGCGGTCCAGCCCGAGGCACTGCTCCTCGACGAACCCTGTTCCGCTCTGGACCCCATCGCCACTGCGAAGATTGAGGATCTTCTCTTCGATCTGAAGGACAAGTACACAATAGTCATAGTCACGCACAACATGCAGCAGGCCGCACGAGTTGCGGATTTCACAGCATTCATGTATATGGGAGAGTTGATTGAGTTCGGCGTCACGAAGAAGATCTTCGAGAACCCAGACAAGGAACTCACAGAGAAGTACATCACGGGGAGGTTCGGATAGAATGTCACCGAGGAAAGCCTACGAAACTGAACTCACGGAGCTGAATCGGCTCATGGAGAAGATGGCCACAAGGACGAGCGAAGCGATTGAGTTGGCAGTGAGGTCGTTTGAGAAGCTTGACCTTGACCTCGCCGAGAAGGTGAAGAAGATAGACGAGGAGATGTACCTCCTCAACATCGAGATTGAGAAGCGTTGTCTGGAGGTCATTGCCCTCCAGTCGCCTGTTGCCAAGGACCTACGAACGATAGGAACATACCTGAAAGTGATCACTGACTTCGACAGGATAGGCCGATATGCCAGGGACATCGCGGAGGTCACCATCCACGCGCAGGCCATGGCACACTTCAAACCGCTCGTGAGCATTCCGCACATGGCTGAAATGGCGGAACGGATGGTCGATCGGTCCGTGGATGCATTTCTGAAGAGAGACACCTCGCCGACGAAAGAGGTATTCGAACTGGAGGACAAGGTAGATTCACTGTACGACGAGATCTTCAGGGAGGTCATCACATATATGATGGAGGATTCCAAGAAGATCGGCCTGGGAATCAACTACACACTCGTGGCTAGATATCTCGAACGGATCGCGGACCATGCTTGCAACATTTCGGAGAGGGTGATCTACATGGTTACGGGCCAGAGGGTAGTCAAAGAGTAGTCCTCACATCTCCTCAGCCAACTCTACAAGCGATGCAAATACCGCAGTGCATGATGAGACGTCTTCCGAACTTCGATCAGGATAGACAGGGCACCGACTCGCCTCCTCTTTGCCGCTACCAGTCTCTTCAGAGAAAGTGCGAGGGCCCGGATTATAGCCCGGAATCTACCGGTGATTAATGCTGCCACATATAACTACCGGCAAAGAAGAGAGACTAGAGCGAACCTGGATTTCAGCTCGGAATATGGTAGTGATCTAAGCTGGATGGTCGACTCATCAGTACCAGATCTGTGGGTCCATCCCTCTGGAAAAGGGTTAATATCCATATGGGCATTAGCTCGCCAGACTCCAGCTTAACGTCGTTTAGACCAGGGGGGAGAAAACAACTGAAGAAGAGCTTCGAACCGAGAATTCTCTCATGGAATACGACCAACAGATGCAATCTCAAATGCGCCCATTGTTACATGGACGCCAAGGACCGGCGGGGCTCGGACGAGCTCACCACCGACGAGGGCAAGCGGCTCATCGACGGGATCTCACAGGTCTCCAAGTGCGTACTTGTCCTGAGCGGTGGCGAACCGCTGATGAGGGAGGACATCTTCGAGCTGGCCAGTTTTGCGAGCTCCCGAGGACTGCGAGTGGTCATGGGGACGAACGGCACGCTGATAACCGACAAGACGGCGAGAGATTTGATATCCGCAGGCGTGGCAAGGGTGGCAATATCACTCGACGGCTGCGATGCTCTGGTACACGACTCTCTGAGGAGAGTAGAAGGGGCATTCGAAGCCGCTGTCGAGGGCGCTGCGGCTTGCAGAAGAGCGGGCCTGCAGTTCCAGGTGAATGCGACCGTCCTGAGGGAAAACGTCGATCGAATCCCGGAGATGATCAAGTCCGCAAAACAGATTGGTGCTGAAGAATTTCACTTGTTCTTCTTGGTCCCGACGGGGAGAGGGGCATCCCTAAGGGACATAAGCCCGTCATCCTACGAGACCATGCTGAAGCAGCTTCTTCCGCTGGAGAAGGAGATAGGCATACGCATCAAACCGACCTGCGCTCCTATGTATATGCGCATCGCGAAGCAGAGCGGGAGCGACGCCGTCAAGAGGTACACGAGAGGATGCCTAGCAGGCATATCGTACTGCAGAGTGAGCCCCGAGGGCGGCGTGTATCCCTGCCCCTATCTGCCCATCGAGGTGGGGAATGTCCGGAAGGAGAGCTTCGCTAGGATTTGGCACAATGCTTCCCTGTTCCAAGAACTCAGAGACTACTCGAAGTTGCAGGGCAAGTGTGGCGTGTGCGGGTTCAACGACGTGTGCGGTGGTTGCAGAGCGCGCGCCTATGCCCTGACAGGCAACCCGCTCTCACCAGATCCTTGGTGCGTTTATGTCCCGCGGAGGGAATGCGATGCTTGAGGGAAACCCCGCCAACATCGACTCGCGTCTGTTGAACGAACTGTGGCTGAGGTTCCCCCTCGTTGAGAGGCCTTTCGAGGAGCTTGGAAGAAGGCTCGGGCTACGGGAAGACGAGGTCTTGAGCCGGACCAACGACCTGATTCGGAAAGGAATAGTGAGACGCATCGGGTACATGGTCGGAGAGCATGCTCTCCGAAACAGGGTCAGCACGCTTGTGGGTATGAAGGTGGACCCAAACGATATCGAAAGGGCCGCGGGAATTGTGGGGGAACACAGAAGAGTGACCCACAGCTACCTGAGGGACCACGAATTCAACATGTGGTTCACGCTCAGCGCCCCTGAGCGAACGAGTCTGAATTCCGAACTGCGATCCATCATCTCCGACTCACGCCCAAATGACTGGATTGAGCTCCCGGCCGTTAAGTTCTACAAGCTTCGAGCGCCATCTGGCGCATTGGACACAGGTGGAGGACAGGACTCGGCTGAACCACCGATCCTCAAGGCAGTGGAGGACGGCATAGAAATCGTGCCGAGACCTTTCGACGCTGCCGCAAGAAGGGCAGGAACCGAGGAGGCTACGATGATCGGCAAGCTGAAGGCCATGCTCTCAGATGGGACTCTCAGGTCGTTCGGAGCTGTTGTGCACCATGGCGCGCTCGGACTTGTGGTTAACGCCATGGTTGCCTGGGACGTGGGAGAAGAGAAGGTTGATTCAATCGGGCATGCCTTTGCCGAGATGCCAATGATAAGTCACTGCTATGAGAGAGCGAGAGACCCTGAGAAGTGGAAACACAACCTCTTCACAATGGTACACGTCCGAAGCGAGGAGGAGCTCGAATCATTCCTCGCCAAAGGGGACGAACTCACGTCGGGTGCTGACAGGGTAGTTCTAAGGACTGTGAAGGAGTTCAAGAAGGTGGGGGTGAGGCTCTGAGGCAGTCGATGGTCCCACTCATCATAGACTTCAAGGACAAGCCCGTCGTGATTTGTGGTGGCGGCAACGTGGGACTGAGAAAAGCGAAGATCTTTTGCAGAGCCGGAGCACGAGTGCGAGTGTTGAGCAAGGAGTTCGCCAAGGGCTTTGATTCACTTCCTGTAGACAAGCTCAAAGTCAGCTCGATCAACGACCTCCGGGTGCTCGACGGAGCATTCATCGTGATAGCCGCAACAGACGATCCTGACACGAATTCCCGCATATCGCGCGCATGCGAGCAGAAGGCGATCATGTGCAACTCGGTCGACAATCTGGAATCTGAGGTGTATCTTCCATCAATCATAACAAGAGGCCCCCTGACGATAGGCATCAGCACAAAGGGGGATAGCCCTGGGCTTTCGAGAATGGCCCGTCTGAGGATTGAGAAGATCATCGGACCCGAATGGGGAAGGATGGCAGCCCTTCAGGCAGAGGTACGATCGAGGCTTAAGAGCTCGGAGCGCACCCAGTCGTCCCGGCGCAAGGTAATACATAAGATTCTCGATGACCCAGACATCTGGAAAGCCCTGGAAGCGGGAAACATGAGAAGGGCGCGAGGGCTCGCTGCCAAAAGGTATCTAGGTGAGCGGAATTGATAGAAGTGGTCAGCGCGCACATAACCCACAAATGGGTCGACATAAAGAAGCTGGAGCTCTACGCTGCCAAGGAGGCAAAGTCCTTGCTGAACGCAATCAAGTCTCTCGATTCCGTGCAAGAGTGCGCCCTCCTGAAGACATGCAACAGGGTCGAGGTATACGTCGCGACGGAGGACGCCCAGAGGGCCAAAGCAAGCATGGAGAACATGATCATGTCCTCTGTGGAAGGTTCGGACCCGAACCATATCCAGTTCCTGTTCTCCGTGGATTCGGTCAGGCACCTGGCCAGAGTCGCCAGCGGGCTCGAAAGCATGATTGTCGGGGAGGAGCAGATACTGTCTCAGGTCAAGGACGCTTACAGTTTCGGGCTCGAGGTCGGGACCATTGATAAGACTCTGGGCGAGGTGTTCCGGAAGGCCATAAGCATCGGCAAGAAGGTCAGATCGGAGACGGGCGTCAGCAGGGGCAGCGTCTCGATTGGCTCAGCAGCTGTGGAGCTGGCCAACGGCCTGCTCGAGTCACTGCAGAACCGAACCATCCTCGTTGTCGGAGCCGGAGAGATATCACAGCTTGTCGCGTTGTCCCTCGCAAGGCACAATGTGAAAACGATATTCGTCGCGAACAGGACTTATGACGACGCCGTCCAGCTTGCCGCGCGGCTCGGTGGAGAGGCGGTTCATTTCGACAGGCTACACGAGTTCCTCCGCATCAGCGATGTCGTAATCTGTGGGACGGCCGCTCCTCATGTCATTCTTAGCAAGGAGGACCTCATCCTTGCCTTCGGTCCAGGGGGACCTACCAAACCGCTGTTGTTCATAGACATAAGCAACCCGAGGAATATCAGCGAAGACGTGGTCGAGTTGCCCAACGTGCGGCTGCACGACATGGACGGGCTCAAGGAAGTCGCAGAAAGGAACGCCCAGAGAAGGATGAAAGAGGTGGAGAGGGCCGAGAAGATAATTGAGAGGGAGCTCAGATTCATCATATCACGATTCGAGGAAAGAAGGGACTCGGAAGATACGATCCGCCTCCTCCACACGAGGGTGGCTGAGATACGAGACTCGGAGCTTGCCAAGGCCATTAACAAGATGAACGGCATCGACGAGCATCAGAAGAAGGTAATGAACGATATGCTCGTGTCCTTTACAAAGAAGATTCTAGCAGAGCCGACAAACGCTCTCAGAGAGGCGTCCAAGAACGGTGAGAAACAACTCATTTCTGCGGCCGAAAGGCTCTTCAAGCTAGAAGGCGAGTGAGATGTTTCCGAAAACGAGGCTGAGGAGGATCAGAGGCGTCCAAGCCCTCAGAGACCTCGTCAGGGAGACCGAAGTGTCGACAAAGGACCTCGTGTATCCGATGTTCGTTGACGAGTCGATCTCGTCACCCCAACCGATCCCGTCGATGCCTGGAATAAGTCGTCACTCCTTGCGAAGCCTCGTCGCTGAAGCCGAGAAAGCCGAGGCCTTGGGCGTGCCCGCCATCATGTTATTCGGAATTCCAAAGAGGAAGGACCCGATGGGAAGAGGGGCGTACGCCGAAAACGGCATAGTCCAGAGAGCTATCCGGAGGCTCAAGGAGCGAACTGACCTGATACTCATCGCGGACCTGTGCCTGTGCGAGTACACAAGTCATGGGCACTGCGGGGTCGTCACAAAGGGTCGGGTGGACAATGACAAGACCCTCGAGCTCTACGGCAAGACGGCCGTCTCTCAGGCTGAAGCGGGGACGGACATGATTGCCCCCAGCGGTATGATGGACGGGATGGTCTCCGCGATAAGGAGGGCTCTCGACGCTGCTGGGCATGATCACACACCCATAATGTCATACAGCGCGAAGTTCGCCTCCTCCTTCTATGGTCCTTTCAGGGACGCTGCATGCTCAGCACCTGCTTTCGGAGACAGAAAATCCCACCAGATGGACAGCGGGAATCTTCGCGAGGCTATGAGGGAGATCGAACTCGACATACACGAAGGGGCGGACATTGTCATGGTCAAGCCGGCACTCCCCTATCTTGATATCATCAGGGAGGCCAGGAGAGCCTTTCCTGTCCCTCTGGCCGCGTACAGCGTGAGCGGCGAGTACTCCATGCTGAAGGCGGTCTCGGCAAACGGTTGGCTCGATTACGATTCGACGCTGGCCGAGGCTCTGCTGGCAATCAAGCGCGCAGGGGCGGACATCATAATCTCCTACGCCGCTCTTGACTTCGCAAGGATTAGGAGAAGGAGACCGGGGGGAAGTGATTGACGAAGTCGGAAAGGCTGCACGAGAGGGCCAAAGAGCTCATGCCAGCTGGGGTATCGAGCCCCGTCAGGGCCTACGAGCCTTTTCCAAGATTCATCAGGGGCGGCAAAGGCTCGAAGATGTGGGACGTTGACGGGAACGAGTACGTCGACTACTGCATGGCCTTTGGGCCGCTCATACTGGGACATGCTCCACCACCTGTGGTTAGCGCTGTCAAGGCGGTCATATCCAAGGGGAGTGTCTTCGGCGCGCCCACAGAGCTGGAAGTCCTGCTTGCTGAGAAGATAAGGAAGCACTATCCCGCAGGTGAGATGCTCAGGTTCGTGAGCACCGGCACCGAAGCCACCATGCACGCGATCAGACTTGCGAGAGGGTACACCCGGAGAAAGAAGATTGTGAAGGTAGAGGGTGCCTACCATGGCGCCCACGATGCTATGCTCGTGAAGGCAGGGTCTGGGGCATTGACCCACAGCATGCCGAACTCCCTGGGGGTCCTCGACGACTTAGCCAAACACACGGTCCTGGTTCCGTTCAATGATGCTCAGGCGCTCCGCAAAGCGATTCGTGAGGCGGATGGAGATGTGGCCGCCATGATCCTGGAACCCGTGCTGGGCAACGTCGGGCCAATCCTTCCGAAGGAGGGCTACCTTAAGGAAGTCAGGGAGATCACTCGTGCCGCAGACGTGCTTCTGATCTTCGACGAGGTGATAACCGGGTTCCGACTCGGTCTCGGTGGAGCCCAGGAGATGTTCGGCGTGAGGCCGGACCTATTCACGATGGGTAAGATCGTCGGGGGCGGATACCCGATTGGCGTGTTCGCTGGCAGGAGAGACATAATGAGCAACATCTCCCCGCTGGGCGGAGTATACCAGGCAGGAACCTTCAGCGGCAACCCAGTGAGTACCACCGCAGGCCTCGAAACGATAAGAGCGATAGAGAAGAGAGGCTATGGTCCGCTCAACAGGAGGTCGTGGAAACTCCGGAAGGGGCTCGAGGATGTGTTCTCAAGAACATCCTTGCCACACCAGGTTTCCGGCATTGGCTCGATGTTCCAGGTATTCTTCACAGATGCAAACATCCTCAACTGGAATGATGCCCGCGCCTCGGACACAACGAGCTTCATGAAGATGTTTAGAGGGCTGTTGGACGAAGGGGTCTACACTCCGCCGAGCCAATTCGAGACGAACTTCCTGTCCATGGCCCACAGCGACGCTGACATAGAGTTCACCCTTGCCGCATACGAGAGAACCCTCAGAGGATTGCGGAGATGATCTGCGGAACAAGGGGCAGTCTGCTTGCTGAGGCCCAGACGCGGGTTGTGATTGGCGCGCTCAAACGGCTGCGTCCAGGGATCCAAGTGACAGTCCGGAAGGTGAGAACCGCAGGGGACGTTTTCCGCCGGAGGCCGATAAGCGAGTTGGGAGGCATCGGGGCCTTCGTGAGGGAGATCGACGACCTTCTGCTCGATGACAAACTCGATTTTGCCGTCCACAGCCTCAAGGATGTCCCTACGAAGCTCAGGGGGGGAATTGAGGTGGCTGCCATCCTGCCGCGGGGCGACCCAAGGGATTTCCTGGTCTGCAGGGTCCCCCTCAGCAAGCTGCCTTCCGGAGCGAGAGTCGGGACTTCCAGCTTGAGGCGCAGGGCGCAGCTGCTGAGGAGAAGGGGAGACCTCATCGCGGTCCCGCTCAGGGGCAACGTCCCCACGCGGGTGAACAAAGTGTCGACCGGTGACCTCGATGGAGCGATGGTTGCCAAGGCGGGCCTCGACAGGCTCTGCATGGCTCCGAGGGGGTTCCTGCTCCCTATCAAGGATTTCGTACCCGCGCCCGCCCAGGGAGCGATTGCAGTCGTGGCGAGAACGGGTTCCGACGCAGCATCGCTTGTCAAATGTCTTGATCACCGACCAACGAGGCTTGCCACGGAGACTGAGCGCATTGTGATGCGCCTGCTCGGAGGGGGATGCACGGCCCCTGTGGGGATATATGCCAAATGCATCTCCGATAAGGTCACAGTAAAGGCGATGATTCTCTCTATTGATGGAAAAAAGACTTTGCTTCATGATGCGTCATTTCCCCGGAGGGCGATGGCAGACGGCACAAGAAAGTTCGCAGCTGAGCTTCGCAGGCTAGGAGGTGGAGACCTTGTCAAGGAAGCGGCAAGAGCGGCACTCGATTGGTAAGGTGTACCTTGTCGGTTCCGGCCCTGGGCACCCTGGGCTTGCGACGATTCGCGCCGTCGAGGTGCTGAAGAATGTGGATGTTGTGGTCTACGACCACCTTGTCGGGAAGGGTATCTTGGATATGGTCCCGCCAGGGGTCGA
Organism: Candidatus Thermoplasmatota archaeon; assembly: GCA_018814355.1. NCBI lineage: Archaea > Methanobacteriati > Thermoplasmatota > Thermoplasmatota archaeon. The sequence goes on from JAHIZT010000108.1 coordinate 9,954, forward strand.
ACGCATAGACGCAGGCAAGTGCGGGTCACACCACAAGCTGCAACAAGACGAGATCAACGAGCTGATGGCGAAGCGCGCACTGGCTGGCCAGACGGTCGCGAGGCTGAAGGGTGGTGACCCGTATCTGTTCGGGAGAGGCGGTGAAGAGGCGGAGTTCCTCATAGCAAAGGGAGTGAAGGTCGAGGTCGTGCCTGGCGTGACCTCTGCCTTGGCAGTGCCAGCAGCTGCCGGAATCCCGGTCACGCACAGGGATTTCGCGTCGGCCGTCACCATAGTCACCGGTCACGATTCTCCTACCAAGAAAGGTGGGCCGGTCGACTGGGCCGGCATAGCACGCCTCGACTCAACCATCGTGGTGCTGATGGGAATGAAGAACCTCGGGCGCATTGCAGCCAGGTTGATGAGCGAAGGCAAGCCTGGAAACACGCCAGTGGCGATCATAGAGAAGGGCACGTGCTCCGATCAGGTGGTCACAGTCGGTGATCTCAAGACCATCCACCGAAAGGCTCGGGAAGCTGGGGCGAAAGCCCCCGCGATAATCGTGATAGGCGATGTCGTGCGGCTGAGGGAACGCCTAGGAGGCATACCTTGACCACGATTGCCCTGATGAGACCCGAATCATCCCTAGCGGAGTCGGTTCGCTTGGCCGAAGAGAGAGGCTTGTCCGTGCTCAGCGCGCCGATGATGGCGCTCGAGCCATTGGTTGACACAAGGTTCGAAAGGGTTCTCCATGATCTACAGAGCGAATGCATCGATTGCATTGTGTTCACGAGCTCGAACGGTGTCTCGCACGCTCTGAAGCTGGTAGAGGGTTCCATCGGCAGGGGTGAGTTCCTGAAGAGACTGGCTTGCACGAAGGTGGCCGCCATAGGGGCAAAGACAAAGCGCTCGCTCGAATCCCTAGGAGTGCGGGTCGACCATGTGCCGAGGACTTACAGCTCCGAGGGACTTGTGGAACTCTTCGCAGAGCTCGGCGTCAAGGGGATGAGAATAGTGATCCTCAGGAGCACCCATGGCTCCGATCAGCTCGTCTCAGGCCTCGTCGGGCTAGGAGCACTCGTCGACGATGTGCCGGTCTACACCATAAAGATGCCCGGTGACGTCGAATCTGCGAAGAGACTTGTGAAGAGGGCCGCTCGCGGAGATATCGACGTGTTCTGTTTCACCAGCACGATGATGGTGAACAACTTCTTGGAAATCGCGCGCTCCCTGGGATTGGCTGACGAGGTCATCGCGCGGATGAACGGCGCGAAGGTTGCGGCGATCGGCAGGCCCACGGTGAGGGCGCTGGAGAGCTACGGGATCGACGTGGGCATAGTCCCTGAGGAGCAGACAATCGAAGCGCTATTGGATGAAGTGGTGAGCAAGACATGATCATATTCTCGAAGGTCCTTGGGAACAAGGGAACGGTCTATGACGCGCTTCGTGCACGTGGCATGTGTGGAAAGGATGTGCCGGACGACATGATCAGGTTCTCGGGTGAGCTGCGGCCCGTCGTGGTTTGGAACGTGACCAGGAGATGCAACCTGAAGTGCGAGCACTGCTACATCGATGCAGAGGCGGGGGGAGAGGATGAGATGTCGCTCGCGGACTTCCGCAGGACCGTTGCCGACCTCGCCGAGTGCGGGGTCCCACTAATAATCTTCAGTGGCGGGGAGCCTCTGATCAGGAAGGACTTCTTTGAGATACTTGGCTTCGTGAAGGACGCCGGCCTCAAGAGCGTGATCAGCACCAATGGCACCCTGATAACGCCCGAGAACGCGAGGGAACTAGCCAGGCTCGGTGTGAGATACGTCGGCGTGAGCCTCGACGCAGCCAGCCCCAAGATCCACGACAAGTTCCGCGGCGTCAATGGCTCTTGGGAGAAGGCCCTTGCTGGCGTGAGGAACGCGAAGGAGGCCGGAATTAGAACGGGATTCAGGATAACCATCACGAAGGACAACTACCGAGAGCTGCCTGACCTCTTGGACCTTGCCTTGCGCGAGGGAGTCAGCAGGTTCTGTGTCTATCACCTCGTGCCTACTGGTAGGGGTGCTTCAATCGCAGCGAAGGACCTGAGCAAGGAAGAAAGGGAATGGGTCCTCTCCTTCCTCTACGAAAAGGCAATAGAGCTGAGGAACCAGGAGATCGAGATACTGACTACGGACTCCCCGATGGACGGCGTCTACATACTCGAGCGTCTCAAGCGGGAGAACCCGGAGGCCTATCCTGATGCGAGGAAGCTGCTGAGCATCGGGAGCGGATGCACGATAGGCACCAAGATCGCGAATATCGATTTCCGAGGGAACGTCATGCCGTGTCACTTCGTCCCGGAAATAGTCGTCGGCAACGTCCGCCAGAGGAGCTTCACTGACATCTGGACCGGAAACCCGTCCCAACAACTGATAGAGCTAAGGGAGGTTTCCTCAAGGTTGAAGGGGAAGTGTGGCAGGTGCGACTACATCGATGTGTGCAGGGGATGCAGGAAGAGGGCCTTGTTCTACACGGGTGATTGGGCAGGAGAGGATCCGTCGTGTCTGTACGAGCCGAGCGCCCTCTGAGCAACATGCACCGCGGTATCGGGGAATTCCCAAGCGAATGAAGACGGTCTTCAGGACCGAAGGAACTCCGCGGAAGAACAAAAGTCTATTATTCACTTTCACATTGCAGAACATCGCGGGAAGGGATATCATGTCATTCGTCTCGACGAGACTCCGAATATGGATCAGAGAAGTTAGGGCCCCCTTCTTCACGGCCGCCATCGTGCCGACGGCTATCGGCGCAGCCCTTGCATGGTACGACACAGGGATTTTTGACCTGTCCCTTTTCCTCTTGGCCACGCTCGGCGTTGTTCTCATCCACGCAGGCACCAACGTCGTGAACGACTACTTCGATTACCGGAATGGGAGCGACGTCGTAAACAAGAACAAGAGTCCATTCAATGGAGGCAGCCCGTTCCTGATTGACGGAACCCTCGCTCCGAAGCAGGTCTACCGGGGAGCAATCGTCCTCTTCGCATTGGGCGGCATGATTGGCCTTGTCCTCGCCTATCTGGTATCCAGTCTGATCCTAGTTTTGGGGGTTATCGGCGTCTTTCTAGGATATTGCTACACATCCCCGAAGGTGAACCTCGCGGCCCGCGGCATCGGAGAGATCGCGATCGGCTTCGGCTTCGGGCCGCTGATCGTCGCGGGTTCCTATCTCATTCAGACCGGGACTCTGGCCCTCTCAGCGTTCTTAGGCGGCATTCCGATAGGATTGCTGATCGCGCTTGTGCTCTTCATCAACGAGTTCCCTGATATGGAGGCTGACAGATACGCAAGGAAGAACCATTGGGTCGTGCGCGTTGGATTGGCAAGAGCGTCGGTCTGGTACGCAATCCTTATGGGCATGGCGTTCGTATCGATTGTCATCCTCTGGACAATCGGGATCTATCCTGTCTGGGCGCTGATTGCATTGATTCCCGCAATAGTGGCAGCTGGCGCAACGAGAATAGTCTCCTCGAAGTACGCGCGCGTTGGTGAAATCGTGCCTGCCCAGGCCAAGACGATACAGGTGCATCTAGTCACAGGTCTGTTGATCTGCCTCGGCCTTGTCCTTTCCAGAATGGCTTTCTGATCTGGTTCTCATTCATTTGACGAAGATGGACATCATTTCCGAAAGGATCAACAGGCCAGAAGCTTTTCAGCCTCTCGGAGAAGAGAGAAAATTCGCCAACTTGAGAGTTCGTGACATCAACTCGCCTCCCTTACGTCTCACAGATCAAAGGAGGAAATCATTCGGACGATGAATTGAGAAAAGCACTAGTTGAATTGAAAAGTGCGAGGGCCCGGATTTCAGCCCGGAATCTACCTTCAACTAAAATTAAGAGCCATAATCTTCATATCACGTAGCGAATTCTCAGTTGAGATTTCTTCCAGTATAAGAAGCAGCAGAGCAAGGGATTGTACGCAGGACATGTTCTCTCTCAATCACTTCTCACGTTGGTGTGTATCTCCTCAGAAGGAGAGCGTTGCCGATGACGACGAAATCACTGATGACTTCCGCCACGGCGGCCAGCACAGGTGTCAGCACCAATGAGTGCGTCAAGGGGAACAGGACTCCGGCTGCCGCCGCAATTCCGATGCTGTTGTAAAGGAAAGAAAACGCCAGATTCTGCCTGATCTTTGACATCGCCTTTTTGCTCAGATCAATGGCTCGTACAACATCTTTCAGGTTACCCTTGATCAGGACGATGTCTCCCGTCTCAATCGCTACGTCCGTGCCTGAACCTATCGCAATTCCGACATCCGACTCAGCAAGTGCGGGCGCATCGTTTATGCCGTCGCCAACCATGGCCACGACGGATCCGTCCTGCTTGAGCGACTTGATCGCCAACGCCTTCTTTGGAGGGGTGACGCCATGCATCACGCGCTGTATCCCTACCTGGCTGGCAACGGAATTGGCGGTCCTCTCGTTGTCGCCAGTAATCATCGTCGTTGCCACTCCCATCGCTTTCAAGTCAGTGACGGCCGCCACAGAATCCGCTTTGATCGTGTCAGCCAATGCCAGGAGGCCGATGACTTCATTATCGACCGCCACCGCCACAAGCGTCTTGCCTTGTCGCTCCAACGCGTCGGCCTTGTCCTGAAGATGGTTCGGGACGGACAATCCGCTCAGGCCCATCAGTCGGTCGTTTCCCACGATTATCTTCCTGCCATCATGCTTCCCCTCGACGCCGAAGCCTGGGACCGCACGGAAGGATATGCAGGCAGGCGCGTGAACATGGGCATCGTTAGAGGCTCTCATGACAGCCTTGGCAATGGGATGATCCGACGAGCACTCGGCCATCATGGCCACCTCCAACACCTCCTGCGTGTTTGAAGCGTCACTAGCCACGATGTCAGTGACGGAAGGCTCACCCTTGGTCAAGGTGCCCGTCTTGTCGAATGCGATGACGGAAATCTTACCCGCCGTCTCGACGGCCTCCCCGTTCTTGAACAGTATGCCCATCTCTGCGCCTTTTCCGGTGGCAACAAGGATAACGGTTGGGACGGCAATCCCCAACGCACATGGACATGCTATCACCAAGACGGTTATTGCAGCTGTGAGGGAGAAGCTCAGCGATCCCTCGAGGGCGAAGAACCAAAGGAGAAACGTGAGCAGCGAGATGAGGAACACCGCCGGAATGAAGTACGAAAGCACTTTGTCTGCGACTCTCTGGATAGGGGCTTTGGACGATTGCGCTTCCCTGACCAACCTGATAATCTGGGACATGGCACTGTGCTCCCCCATTCCCATGGCCTCAATACGCAGAATTCCGTTCCTGTTGATCGTGCCACCGATGACTTTC
>JAHIZT010000109.1 GCA_018814355.1 Candidatus Thermoplasmatota archaeon
AGCCAGCGATGGCCGCACGGTCGGAGCCGAATGGAACGAGTCAGACGGGCGAATTGGCCTAGGCAGGTCACACTACCCGGAAATTGACAGAACCTCTTGAATACATTCAAATATCGTTCTCCCGATGGCATGCGAAGAGATCGAATGAAACCCGTCATCGACCCCAAGCTGTGCAAGGGGTGCAACATCTGTGTCTACATCTGCCCTAAGAAATGCTACTCAAAGGGCGCTGAGCTGTCGGAAATGGGGTACTTCGACGCCGTCGTGAGCGCCTCCGAGAAGTGCTACAATCACGACAGGGAGGGCAAGCTCATCTGCGAGCTCTGCATCCTCAGCTGCCCTGACCAAGCTATCTCATGGCACCCTGAGACAGAGGAGGAGAAGAGGAAATGAAGGCCCCGGCTGGAGAGTACTTCCTTCAGGGAAACGAAGCCTGCGTCGAGGGGGCGATGACCGCAGGGCTGAGATTCTTCGCTGGATACCCCATCACTCCATCGACGGAGATAGCTGAGGGCGTGTCTCGCAGGTTGAGGGGGAAGAACGGCGTCTTCCTTCAGATGGAAGACGAAATCGCGTGCATATCCGCAGTCATAGGCGCATCATGGGGGGGCGCAAAGGCGATGACTGCCACATCCGGTCCCGGGTTCTCTTTGATGCAGGAGGCCATCGGGTATGCGGCCATGTCGGAGACACCGGCTGTGATTGTCAACGTGATGAGGGGAGGGCCGTCGACTGGACAGCCTACTCGGGCGTCGCAGGGAGACATCATGCAGACGAAGTGGGGCTCTCACGGCGACTATCAGGTGATAGCATTCGCACCAGCCTCGGTTCAAGAGACTTTCGACCTAACGGTGGATTGCTTCAACTACTCGGAGAAGTACCGAGTACCAGCTTTTCTGCTCTCGGACGCCGAAGTCGGACACATGAGAGGGCTTTTGAAGATCCCCGAGAAGATAAAGATCGTGGACAGAAAAGAGAAGGGCATGAAGAGGACGGACGAGGCATACGACGTCCCAGACGACCTCGTGCACCCGTTCCCCAGCTTCGGCAAGGGCCACAAGGCCATGGTCACGGGCATGACCCACACGGACGCATCAAGGATCGAACCAGAAGACTTCAAGGTCCACCAGGACCTAGTCAAGAGGTTGTCCGAAAAGGTTCTCAGAAACAGGAAGGACATCAACAAATGGGAGCTCATGTGCCCGGGCTCGAAGACCATGATTGTATCGTACGGTTCTGCAGCCCTTGGCGGCAGAGAGGTGGCGGCGACGGACGGCACCGTCGGACTGCTAAGGTTGAAGAGCATATGGCCGCTGCCCGAAGAGCCCATCGCGGAGGTCGCATCCCAGTGCGAACAGATACTCGTATGCGAGATGAACCTCGGTCAGCTGTACCCGTCAATCAAGCGGATTGCCCTCGAAGCTGGATGTAGGAAGATCGAGTTCCTCTCGAAGATCGGCGGAGAGCCCCCTACCCCAGGCGAGATCAGGCACAAGCTGCGCGGCATGGGGGCGATCTGATGCAGATATTCGAATTCTATAGGAAGGACAGATGGCCGCATGTGTTCTGCCCTGGCTGCGGGAACGGAACTGTGATGAATTGCTTCTACAGAGCGTTCAGCGAGCTCGACCTGCCCCTAGATGGAACCGCCTTTGTAGGCGGCATAGGCTGTTCGTCCAGAATCCCCCTGTACATCAATTCAGACGCCCTGCACGCCACGCATGGCAGAGCCATCCCATTCGCAACTGGGCTGAAACTGTCGAAGCCCGAACTCAAGGTCGTCGTGTTCACGGGAGACGGCGACCTGGGAGCCATCGGGGGCAACCACTTCATCAATGGGTGCAGGCGGAATGTCGACATGACGGTCATATGCATCAACAACAACATCTATGGCATGACCGGAGGGCAGGCGTCGATCACCACGCCCCACGACTTCCAGTCGACCACGACCCCGTACGGGAACAAGGAATATCCGTTCGACTTGGCCGAGATTGCGGTCGCCGCTGGTGCGAACTATGTCGCAAGGTGGACTACCAGGCACGTCCACGAGCTGACGAAGTCGATGAAGTCCGCGCTCCAGAAGAAGGGGTTCACATTCGTCGAGATCGTCGCTCAGTGCCCGACTAACTTCGGCCGCAGGAACAAGATGTCCGATCCAGCCCAGATGCTTGACTGGTTCAAGACGAGCTCCGTGAAGCGTGACAAAGCACTCGCATCTGCGATGGACCACGTCGACCTGAATTTCGCAGGGCAGGTTTCTGTGGGAGAGTTCGTCGACCGAGACCGGGAATGCTACGAGGAGCTCATCGGGGTGGAGAAGCATGGATAGACAGATCAGGTTCACTGGGTTTGGCGGACAGGGCATCATCTTGATGGGCATCGTTCTGGCGAGAGCTTCCGCACTCTATGACAGACGAGTCGGTGAGGATGGAAAGGAGAGGCGCAAGACAGCCATTCAGACTCAATCGTACGGTCCCTCAGCGAGGGGAGGCCATTCCAAGTGCGACGTCAAGATCTCAGATGAGGAGATGCTCTACCCATTCGTCGAGGTCCCGGACTATCTCGTGGTCATGTCCCAGCAGGCATATTCAAAGTACATCCATGAAAGGAAGCCCGACACGAAGATCATGATTGACCCTGATCTCGTAGTCGATCGGCCCAAGGGGGATGTCTTCCATGTATCGGCCACAAAGGCGGCAGAGAGCATAGGGACACGCATAGTGGCCAACATCGTGATGTTGGGAGCGCTCAGGGAGATCTCCGATATTGTGCCATATCAGGCGCTGGAGAAGGCGCTCCTCGACGCACTACCTAAGGCCACGCACGATTTGAACAAGTCCGCGCTGAGTCTGGGCTCGAAACTCGGCCGCGAGGCCTTCGACAGCAGAGGCAAGAATTAAGGAAGCCGAGCACATTCGTCTATTGGGAGCGAGGAACTTGATTATCGAATCCGTGCTGAAGGAAGGTAGGAAGGCGCTCGCGGAGAACGAGGTCAAGGAGCTGCTTCGAGAGTCAGGGATTCCGACCACGGATTTCCAGGTTGTGGACAAGTTCGAGGACATAGACCTGAAGAAACTGAAGTCCCTCGTCGTGCTCAAAGTGTGCTCCCCGAACATTCTCCACAAGACGGACGTCGGAGGAGTTGTTCTGGACGTGCCGAAGGACCAGCTGGAGGAAGAGTTCAGGAAGATGAAGGAGAAGTTCCCGAACGACAAGATACTAGTCGAGTCTCACCAGGACCGAAGGGTCGAGGTGATAGTCGGGCTGATAGATGACCCAACGTTCGGGCTGACCGTCATGTTCGGGATTGGCGGCATCTATACAGAGGTCTACAAAGACGTGACATTCAGAATCGTCCCCATAAAGAAGGAGGATGCTGAGGAGATGCTGAAAGAAATCAAGGCCGCACCAATCCTTGAGGGGTTCAGGAAGATCAAGGTGGACAGGGACGCGATCATCAACATACTGATGAAGGTCTCAGCGTTGGGCGAGAAGTACATGGACAAGGTAGATCAGATGGACCTGAATCCTGTTTTTGTGAAGGAGAGGGGTGCCGTCGTTGTCGACGCCAAACTCCTGCTTAGATGAGGCTGTCTACTTGTGCTGCTGGATGAACTCGGGGTGCTCATGCTGATTGCCAAAGGCGGACGGAAGTTCGTAGGTCTTAGTGCAGCGGTCTCTGTGCTGACTCTGCCTTTCTTCGTCTATGTCGGCCTGGCGTTCGTGGTTCTTACATCGTTCTTCATCTGTGTGTTCCGGGACCCGAAAAGAGAAATCGGAAAGGGAATCGTGGCTCCGGCAGATGGAACCGTGAGAGAGGTTGACCACGAGAAGGGCTTGGTTTCGACCTATCTTGCACTCAGAAACGTCCATGTCACGCGAACCCCCATTGGAGGAGTCGTCCTGAGAACCACTCACCAGCAAGGGAGGCACTTGCCAGCGTTCACGAAATCGACCACCGACAACGAGAGAGTGGAGATATCAATCAAGACAAACATCGGAGAGGTCTCCATAATCGAAATGACCGGGGCAATAGCGCGTCGAATCGTCCCGTACATCAGGGAGGGCCAGAACCTCAACAAGGGTGAGAAGCTGAGCTTGATCAGGTTCGGATCTAGAGTGGACCTGTATCTGCCACCGTCATCGGTAAGAATCCTCGTCAGCAAGGGCCAGAGACTGCATGCAGGCGTCACTTGCATCGCGGAGGTATGCGATGGCAGCGTGGAGTAGGGTCTCGTTCGGAGACCTCTTCACGCTGGCAAACGGCGTCCTCGGATTCATCGCCATTACTTACATCCTCGACGAGAAGTTCCTCGCAGCGACCAGCCTTATTCTCCTATCGATGCTGATGGACGGCCTGGACGGATACATAGCGAGGAGATTCGGTAGCAAACACTCGATGGGACAAGTCCTGGATTCGATTTCAGACTCGATCTCGTTCGCCTTCGCCCCCGCGCTCCTGGTCTATGCGGAATTCCACGACCATATCGGTGGTCAAATCGAGAACGGGATCGTGCTTCTGTGCGCAGTCGCGATACTCGCCACAGGCCTTTTCCGATTGGCGAGGTTCAGCGCAGGAGGGTATCAGCTCCCTCACTTCGTGGGCATGCCGGCCCCCGCTGGAGCGCTCGTCATCGTGCTCATCTGTCTTCTCTTTGGAACCGCTTCGGGCGCTGAGCCTGACAAGTTCTACTACACGATCAGGGAGCTGCCTTGGCTTGTGCTCGGCTTCAGCTTCCTTGTCAGCTACCTGATGGCCTCGGAAATCCCGTATCCGAAGATGCAGGGAAGGATGGCCCTGGCAACGGGTTTCGCCTTGCTGCTGGCCGTGCTTCCCTCGATGACTGGCCTTGTTCTTGTCGCCAACCAACCCTTATATACAGCAACTTCACGTACTGCCACGGGCGTTGCGCTGGCATTGACGCTGGTCTACGTTTTCGGGGGGCCCTTATATGAGAAACTCCAGAGAGGCAAAGGCTGACCGCTTCTTCTCATGCACGGACTCAGAGAGGGCGGCTTTCGAGGCGGGAATAAAGATGGGCACAATATATCACCAATTCGTCGGGGTTCCGCTGAGCGTTCAGAACGTCGGGACGCTGGAAAAGGCTATCGAATCTGGAAGCAGAGTGCAACCGTTCGTAGAGAACGTCAGGGTCAGGATCGACAGGACTAGACTCAAGGACAAACGGGGCCAATACGACTACGTCTCCCTGACAGGTGACATGCTGGATGTCACGCTCGTTGTGAAGTACAAGACGGCCAGAGTCAGGGCTTCGATGAAGCTCATCGAGGAGATGAACTACCCGTTGATGTTCATCGAGGAGATCGAAAAGATCTGATGGGTTGCGCCCATGCGCGACGACCGTATCCTGGCTAGGATGTCGAAGATTTATGATATTCATCATATATTTGGATGACCATACAGGACGCGTTTGTGTGGCTGCGTGGTGACACTATGACGAGAGGCATAAAGGTAGGCATCACGGGGCTCCCGGGGGCAGGAAAGACACAGGCTCTCGTCAAGGTCATTGAGATGCTTGAGGAAGAGGGCCTCGTAGTCGGCGGCATGGTCACCGAGCCCATAATTGAGAATGGGAAACGAGTCGGGTTCTACGTCATGGATTGGAAGACCAAACGCAAGGCCGTGTTTGCCCACATCGAGACGGAATCCAAGTTCTACGTTGGCAAGTACGGGGTGAACCTTGAGAGCCTCGACACGGTCGGTGTCGAGGCTCTCGTCGACGCCAGCAAGAACGCTGATGTGATTGTAATCGACGAGGTGGGAAAGATGGAGGTTGAGTCGGAGAATTTCGTCAAGGCGGTGAAGGACGCCATGGAAGTGGACAAACCAATCATACTAACGCTTCACAAGAAATCCAGGAACCCATTGCTCCAGGACATCCGCAGGAGAGACGATGTCCGCATTCTGGAAGTCACCCCGATCAACCGGAACCTCTTGCCATACAAGATCATCAAATTGATGAAAGGCGAATACGTTTGATCCCTTCCGGTTTCGAGACGGTTAGAGAGGGGACGACAGACCTCCTCGTCCCAGAGAGCTTCTGCAAAAAGGGGCCCGGCACCAAGACTGGAGTTGTCTTCTACAACAGGCAGATGGAGTTCGGCAGGGACGTCTCAGTGATGCTGGGCCGAGAGGTTTTCAAAGAGGGACAGAGAATCCTGGACGGGCTTGCCGCAAGCGGTGCCAGAGGACTTCGGCTGGCGAACGAGTGCGGAGTAAGGGCAGACTTCACCCTCAACGATCGCGACCTCCGCGCTGCAGTCCTGATGAAGCAGAATACCGACATGAATAGCCTCAGGAATGTACAGATCCAATGCAGGGACCTCAGAGGTCTCCTGGCTGACGAGCAGTTCGATTACATAGACATCGATCCGTTCGGGAGCCCCGTCGACTTCATCGACTCCGCAGTCCAGAGCTGCAGGAACCGCGGTGTGTTGGCAATCACTGCGACTGACACGGCGCCCCTCTACGGGACATATCCCAAAACCTCTCTCAGGCGGTACGGGTCCATCTCAGCAAAATCGCCCTTCGCCCATGAGACGGGACTCAGGATACTCGTCGGATTCGTGGTCAGAGAGGCTGCAAAGCACGACCGAGCCGTAGAGCCGATCTTATGCTATCACGCCGACCACTACTTCAGATGCAATTTCAGGATAGTCAACGGCGCTGGGAGAGCTGATTCGGCACTCAAGAAGATGGGATTTGCCGGCTTTGACCGGGCAACCTTGAAGAGGTCTGTGAGCACCGATATGGTGCACGAGAATGATGCGGGGCCCCTCTGGATTGGAGACCTGTTCTCGAAAGAACTCCTCATGTCCATGAGAGCGACCGGCGACCTCGGCACGTCCACCAGGTGCTCCAGGATCCTCGAAACATGGAGAGATGAGGTCGACATGCCACCTCTGTTCTACGGGATGGACGAGCTGGCAAGGAAGACCAAGCTCGCTCCTCCCAAGCTGCTCGACTTCGTAGAGCACCTGCGAGATAGCGGCTCCCGAGCCTCAAGAACACATTTCGATCCAAAAGGTCTGAAGACCGACTTGACCGCCCCCATGCTCCTCAATCGATACAAGCGTCTCTCGAAGAAAAAATCCAGCAGACGCATCGTATCAAATGTTTAAATACGCGGGCTGGGCATGCTCTTACCGATAAGATGGCGTCATTGGTCGTGATAGGCTCTCAATGGGGGGACGAGGGCAAGGGAAAGATAGTCGATTTCTTGGCGAATGAAGCCGACTTGGTCGTCCGATTTCAGGGAGGCAACAACGCCGGACACAGTGTCAAGATCGGAGAGGAGTTGTTCGCGCTCCACCACGTCCCCTCAGGCATTCTAAGGCCTGGAAAGCTCGCGGTCATCGGGAATGGCGTCGTCATCGACCCAGGGGTCCTGATCAAGGAGCTGGAAGGCCTCGAATCACGAGGCGTCAGCGTAAGAAATCTGAGGATCAGCGACAGGGCGCATGTCATAATGCCATATCACCGACTCCTCGACGGTGCAGAAGAACGACTGAGGAAGGGCGCCAAAGTGGGAACAACGGGCAGAGGCATCGGACCATCGTACTCCGACAAGGCGTCAAGGCTGGGCATCCGGATGAACGATCTGACTGATGATGACGTGCTCCGAGAGAAGCTCGCATTCCTGGTACCTCTCAAACAGAGGATCCTGGATGCTTATGGAGACCCCACCAGACTGGACTTCGAGGCAATACATAACGAATACGCGCAATACGGACGTAGACTTGAGCAATATGTGACTGACACAGGCGTCCTGGTCGGAAGTGCGATGGCGAAAGGGAAGAAGGTGCTTTTCGAAGGGGCACAGGGGACGCTCCTGGACATCGACCACGGCACATACCCCTTCGTGACATCGTCCACCACGGTCTCCGGGAACGCCGCCTCAGGGTCCGGGATCTCCCCTCTCGACTTGGATGACGTCTACGGTGTTGTTAAAGCCTACACTACGAGGGTAGGCGAAGGTCCGTTCCCGACAGAGCTTTCCGATGATACGGGGAAACGGCTCGCAGAGAAAGGCGGCGAGTTCGGGACAACGACAGGCAGAGCTAGGAGATGTGGTTGGCTCGACTTGGTTGTCACCAAGTACTCGAGCAGACTCTCCGGGTTCACTGGCATCGCGATGACCAAGATCGATGTGCTCAGCGGATTCAATGAGCTTAAGATCTGCACTCACTATGGCTACAATGGAAAGAAGATCACCACCATTCCGTCGGATCTAAGGGTTCTCCAAGAATGTGAACCGAGATACAAGACTGTTGACGGATGGGACGAGCTGGATGAGACCAAGATGAAAAGAATCCTATCCAAGGGATTCGCAGAGCTGCCACCGAACATGAAGAATTACGTGAAGTTCGTGGAGAAGGAGATGGGCGTGCCCGTGGCAATTTTGGGTCTAGGAAGGAGAAGGCACGAGACGCTCGACCTGCGGAAGAAGAGGTGGAGGAAGCGCTGAGAAGCGCCCGCCAGCTTTGCCAGATCGTAGATCTGGCACACGAAAAGCATCCTCCCATCACCATTAAATAAGTCTCGAATCATCCAACCTCGGATGCGCCGGCTAATCATTAGCGAGAAAAATCTTGCCGCGCGGAGGATTGCTCTCATCCTCTCAGACAACACGCAGAAGAGTCGCAGTGTTGCCGGCAACCAGGTCCTCACTTTCAAGAAAGGAGACGACGACTATTTCGTCCTCGGACTAAGGGGACACATCATCATGCTTGACTACCCAGACAAGTACAACAACTGGGATGCCGTGCCTCCGAAGGACCTTGTTTATGCGAAGCCTGAGAAGAAGGTGGATCCGACAGCACGCAAGATAATGAACGCCCTCAAGGACCTCGCCACTGGTGCTGATGAGATCATCGTGGCTACGGACTACGACAGAGAAGGAGAGCTGATAGGGGTCGAAGCCCTGGAAGAGGCGAACGTCGACAAGAAGATTCGAAGGGCAAGGTTCAGCGCTCTCACAAAAGCCGAAATAGAGAGGGCGTTCGGTGAACTCGTTGACGTGGACTACAAGTTGGCGGCGGCAGCGGAGACTCGACAGCTTATCGATCTAGCTTGGGGCGCGTCGCTGACGAGGTTCATCTCTCTCGCGTCCGGACAGCTAGGCAAGGATTTCCTCTCAGTTGGCAGAGTGCAGAGCCCGACGCTCGCACTCATCGTGGATCGAGAGAGGGAGATAGAGGTTTTCAAACCCATACCATACTGGTTGGTCACAGCTGATCTGAAGAAGGACACGGAGTTCAAAGCCTCTCACAAAAACGGCAAGTTCCTCGACAGTGGGCTGGCACACGACGCGTTCGCGAAGGCCAAGCTAGCCAAGGCGGCCACAGTGAGAGAGGCGAAGGAGACCGAGAACAACGAGTGGGCGCCTGTACCGTTCAGTACAACTGCGTTCCTGATGGAGGCGAACAAGCTCGGGCTTACGGCTTCTCAGGCCATGAAGATCGCCGAGGACCTATACACGGGCGGTTACATTTCATATCCGAGGACGGACAACACGGTCTATCCACCGTCGCTGAGCTTGAGATCCATCCTTGAGAAGCTGAGGAAGTCAGAATTCGCAAGAGAGACAGAGGAGATACTTTCCCAGGAGAGTCTGCGGCCCTCGAGGGGCAAGAAGAGCACGACTGATCACCCTCCGATACACCCTGTTGAGGCGGCCACGAAGGGCGAGCTGAAGGGACACCACTGGGACGTTTACGAGTTGGTGACCAGGAGATTCTTGGCCACCTTGGCGCCCCCGTGCAAATCGATTACGACAATCGTGGAGCTCGATGTCGGTGGAGAGCCGTTCACCAGTGAAGGATACAACATAACATTCCCCGGATGGAGGAAATACTATCCTTACTACCGGGTTTCTGAAGTGACCCTTCCGCCGCTGAAGGTCGGCGACAGCGCACAAGTCCTGAGAGTTCATTCGACCGAGAAGAAGACCACTCCTCCCGATAGGTACTCGCAGGGAATGCTGATCAAGAAGATGGATGACCTAGGCCTGGGAACGAAGAGTACTCGACACGAGACAGTTCAGAAGCTATTCGACCGAGGATTCGTGAAAGGAGCGCGCATGATTGAGCCCACCGAAAGCGGCACAGCTGTGATTTCCGCGCTCCAGGAACACGCGAACGACATTACAAGCGTGAAAATGACCTCGCACCTCGAGACGGACATGGACAAGATCGCAGCGGGAGAGCTCGAGCAATCGGAGGTTGTCGAGGAAAGCCAGGCGATGCTGGATGACATAATGACGGTGCTCGAGAAGCACAAGAAGGACATCGGGGAGCACATCAGGAAAGCCCTGAGAGAGCAGCACACGCTCGGGCCGTGCATCAAGTGTGGAACCGGACAGCTGATGCATATCAAGATGAAGACCGGCAGTAGTTTTGCCGGCTGCTCGAACTATCCAGATTGCAGGAACACTTATCCCCTACCATACGGAATGCTCATCCTGCCGACTGAAGAGACTTGCAACGTTTGCGGCGCCCCAAAAGTCAAGACTGTCGCTCGGGGACAGGCCCCGATTGTGGTCTGCATAGATCCCAAGTGCCCAGGGGCTCAGAAGGAAAGGTTCGTGGGCAAGTGCCCGACCTGTGGTGGGGACCTGAGGACAATCCAATCGAAGAAGGGGAAACGATTCGCGGGCTGTTCGAACTACCCGAAGTGCAAGGTCATGTACCCGCTGCCCCAGCAAGGAAAGATCATTCCAACCGGGGAAACATGTGACGCATGCGGTTCCCCGATGATCCAGGTGCTCATGCAGAACAAAGGCCGTTGGACCCTCTGTTTGAACATGAGTTGCCCCAAGAAGGGGGAGAAGAAGGCCAAGAAAGACGCGACTGTGAAACCAATTCCTGGAAAATCCGGAACAGATGGTGCCGCCTGATCATTCTTTTGGCGGCGGCGGGACTTCCTCATCTTCCGTCACCGCGGGTTTCTCCTCTACGATCTCATCTACTTCGCCGGATAGCTCCATTGTCCTTGGAGATGCGGTGGTCTGTGGCATCCCGAGCTTCTTCTCAATCGCCTGAAGCCGCTTCATCACATCCCAGAGCGTGTACTTCTGTTCCTGGAAGCTCAAGGCGACTGTGAGAGCAGCGTCCACGAACAGCCAGGCGATCAATATCCACAGGAGGATCGTCAGAAGATCCCAAGTCCATTCGAATGCAATCTCGGTATTAAAGGCCTGAAGAGCCGCCTGGAGATCCGTCACGAGCTTGTCAGTATACAACAGAAGGACTATGGCGAGCACGACGAGGAACGCTGCCTTCACCCATCTGCTAGCCATCGGAGTAGTTACCTTGATGATCCCACCTTTGGCGAGAATGACATGCATGATATTTACAGATTGCCGTCAGCAGACAGGAAACATCCTAGGCCAACAGGAGATGCCGAACGGCGGGTCCATAATCGAAGGTCCTGAGCTCGGTGCATCGTTCCAGTGGGAAGAGCGTGATTTCTGGCTTCTCGTCGAACGCCTTCATCTTGGAGTACCACGCTAGAATGCCCTCAAGTTGCTGTGAGTAGTCCGTGTATTTCGCAAGCAGATAGTTCGCCACAGACTCATCCGCCTTCGACAGAGAGTAGAAGGATAGGTCGACACACTCCCTAGGCTGGCTCTTGAGTCTCTTCTCCCACGGCAGCTCCATATTGAACCAAGTGTGAGCAACCGCGCAGATCTCGAAGCCCCACTTGTACAGTCTCGGGATGCAAGCCGGAGTGAAAATGCCTTCCTCGAGCAGCTTGTTCCTTATGCGCGTGACAGCCTGTCGGGAGAGGCCGACGATGGACGATACCTCCCGGTCTGAAGCGCGCGGGTTCTCGATCGTTGCGACTAGCGTCAGTCTCTCAGTCTCGCTGAGATCCGCGGGTTCGGTTTCGACAGGGGTTGGAAGAGCACATTTCGGGGTTGGTACATCTAGCTGGAAGTGCCTGTGCACAATTGAGGCGAAGTTCGGTGCAAATGTCCCTCTCGAAAGTCCGTATGGAAAGACGGTGCTGAGCAGCTTCGCCTTTGACATGCGTCTGGAGCTCGCGAAGAATTTGTTGTGCGTCTGAATGAATGAATCGTACTCGGTCGCGTTCCTGAGCGCAGTATACAGAACCATGTTGCTACCACCTATCAGACCCTGAAACACTTGCGGGCTCTTGTTGCAGAACTCAAGATAGTGATTGATTCTCGCGTCCGATCTCTCGGAGGGCTCGACCGTGCCCATGTGAACGCCCACCATCTCGCAACCAAGCCTGTTGAATGCTGGAACGTTCACATATGTGATAGCACCAGCATCAAGAAGCCGGCGCCTAATAGATGCTACCGTGCCCTTCTTGAGACCGTAGAGATCCCCTATCTCCGCATCCGTCCGATTCGCGTTCTCAGTGAGTCCCAGGATGACTAGCATCTCGGACTCAAGAAACTTCCACATAGAGGGGTGAATTGGCATATTTCAATTAAAGTTATCCCTTTTGCTCAAATGCCACCCTATTGCCCAAGAGAACTAGCAAGAATGCAACAATCGTTCCTTGTGAATGAGAAGCGTTATAAGACGCTTAGTTGGATGAGGGTCGTTGCCATTTTGGCGAACACGCTCTTTTAGAGGAAGAGGAGAGGTGTGACCAAAGGGTGATGCCCAACTGCGGTGGAGTCCCCTCCACCCTTTTTTTCTATTCGATGAAGGCGAGTTCGTGCTTCCATTCACATGAGGTTGGCACAAACATTCGACAGTATACCGTTCGAGCTAGCAGAACGTGACAGAGAGATCATCACGCCTTCTTGGTCTCTCTCGTCTTGATCCTGAGGCCTTTGTATCCGCACTTCCTGCACCGGGTCGCCCTGATCGCGTTCCTAGCGTTGCAGTTCATGCAAATCTTCTTGATGAGGTTCCTTGCCTCCGCCTCGGGAAATCTTGCCATTGCCTGTCCTCTGGCGCCTCAAAAGGGAATGCCGTATTTAACTGTTGTGTAAAGGTGTCTCTAGCGTGCAACCATGTGAACGAAACGCTGGCACCTCTCTATTTGGGCTTCTTGCCCTCGTGAGCAAAGTGAGCCAATAGCGCTTCCAACTGTATCCTGTCGCTGGCTCCTGAGACCATTCTGAACTCCGCTTCGCCAACCCGGTCAATCAGCCTTATCTTCGATTCCTCACTGACGGGTAGGTCGAAGACAGCTCGGTGTATCCCCGAGACTATGTCCTCGCCTGAGAGGCCATGTCTTACAATCAAATCGTCCAATCGAGAGCGAGCCGCAGTGAAGTTCCCTGATAGAGCTGTCGTCAGAAGGTCTTGGACCTCAGACGGCCTGATGTTCTCTGTGGATTCGAAAACCGCGTCCTCGTCCACGCGCCTGCCGAGGGAAGCTGAAACCTGCAGAATATTCGTCGCTTTCCTAAGGTCGCCAACCGCAAGCTCGCATATCGACACAAGACCGTCATCAGTCAAGTCGACACGCTCCGACGCAGCGACAAGCCTCAGATATGACTTCACATCGGCCTCTCCGAGAGCCTTGAACCTGAAGACAGCGCACCTGGACTGGATCGGTTCGATTATCTTCGAGGAGTAATTGCAGGAGAGAATGAATCTACATGTCTGCGTGTAGCGCTCCATAGTCCTTCTCAGGGCGGCCTGTGCATCAGACGTGAGCGAATCGGCCTCATCCAGGAATATGATCTTGAAATCCGCAGATCCAAATGACGCAGCTCTAGCAAAGTCCTTGATTTTTCCACGGACGATATCTATGCCTCGTTCGTCGGATGCGTTCAGCTCGATCAGGCAGTCTCGCCATTGCTCGCCGTAAAGCTCCCGACCGAGCGCGATCGCGCAGGTGGTCTTTCCTGACCCCGCAGGACCCGCGAAGAGCATGTGCGGCATGCCGCGTGTCTTCACATAGGCGGACAGACGCTCGACAATGTGCTTCTGTCCTATGATATCGGAGAGTTTCTTAGGCCGATACTTCTCCACCCAGACGTCCTGCATGTGACCTCTAGTTTCTCGAATGCACTATCCTTACATAAAGCCTCCCGAGGACGGAGGATCACTTTCGGAAAAGACCTTAGTGATTGAATGGCATCGGGACAATGACAGGGAGGTGCTTGAGATCCCGCGATTGAAACTGCCCAAGAGCAAGAAACGCAAGGTCATGGAACACATCAGCAGGCATAGGAAGGGAAGGCCGAGCAAGAGGTAGAACGCTGATTCGTAGAGCGAGCCGCTTTGCGACCAGTCGCTCTGAAAACCGCCATTGGGACGTGGGCGCGCACGATGACTGCGCGTCGGCGACCAGCCTGTAGTTCGCCTGGCTCAAGGGGCTGAAAACAAGCAATAAATAGACCGTGTCCACATCTTGCCAGCGTGGCGAGCTGCGACAAGTGCGGGAAGAGACCTGTGATCCTCATCAGGTACAGCGGCGCTCACCTTTGCGGAGACCACTTCTGCGATTTCGTCGAGAAGCGAGTCAAGCATGAGATCCGGCGACAGATTGATCTCAAAGGTGGCGAGAGGGTAGCAGTCGCGGTATCTGGCGGAAAGGACAGCACAGTGGCCCTCCATCTGGCCAACAAGATCCTCGGAGCTAGGAGGGACCTTGACTTGTGCGCAATCACCGTGGACGAAGGGATCATTGGGTACAGGGAATCGAGCATACCCATCGTAGCGGAGTACTGCCGCTCGATTGGCGTCGAGCACGTTGTGGTCTCGTTCGAAGACATGTTTGGCAGCACCATGGACGAGATCGCGAAGAGGGACAGGCCCTTAGCGACTTGCAGCTACTGCGGCGTCCTGAGGCGCGCAGCGATAAACAGAGCCGCCAAGAGATGGCACGCTAGCTACATTGCCACGGGTCTGAACCTAGATGACACCGCCCAGTCTATCTTGATGAACTTCTCCAGGGGAGATGTCGAGAGGTTGGCCCGGCTCGGGCCCCACAAGCGCGTCCAGATGAAGCTTGTCCCCAGGATTCAGCCTCTGAGGACGATTCCAGAGAGCGAAACCACGCTCTATGCTTTGGTGAATGGGCTCAAGTTCCACGACCTTGAGTGTCCCTATTCGCCTGAGGCGTTGAGGAACACTTACAGGTCTGTCGTTGCGCAGCTGGAGGACAAATGCCCTGGGACAAGGCATTCCATACTGAAGTCTTATGAAGAGATCCTTCCAACGCTCGAGAGAATCTACCCGAGCGCGAAGCTCAGAAGCTGCTCTTGCGGCGAACCGACCATGTCCAAGAAGTGCAAAGCGTGCGAGCTCGTCGATTCATTAGATGATTACTGAACTATCTGATTGAATCCTTCGGGAACCACGCTCCGCAGCTCTTGCAAGTTGTCTCCTTGGGCTGCGCCTTCGCACCGCATATCTGGCACTCTTTGTAAGCAAGAGTGCGCTGAACCGGCCTTTGAGGGGGAGGAGGCGGCGGTGCGAAGCCGACGGAATCATCTGGGGTGACCTGGAAGGCGACCTTCGACATGTTTGAGAAGGATGGCGCGGTTGGTCTGCGACGACTCGCATGCTGCGGCCTGGGAGCTGCCTTCTGGCGGGTCGTCTCAAGCCTCTCGCGTCTCTTCTGGTCAACGAAGTAGTTCCTCCCTGTGGAGAAAGTGGAGTAGACCAGCAGGGCCTTCAGGGAGATTCCGAAGAGCATGATGTACACAATCTTGCTCATGTCGAACCGTACGGCATATGCCTGATATCGGTACTCGGCGATTCCGCCGCCAAATATCACGAACAGCCACATACATATGAATGCCAAGGCGGTCATCCCGAAAAGCATCCGCTTGAATGTTCCTGGCTTGTTGATCGCCTCGAGCGCGCTTGAAGCGGTGATCATGCCTCCGAAGAACAGAATGTATGTCTTGATGTCAGTCGTGAAGGCAGTCCTCAGATCCGGGAATCTGATGGTGACCAGGTCCACGAGCACGATTGGGATGACAATGTACATGAGGGCTTGGGTGAAAGCAGTCCATGTGGCGTCCGAGATCCTGTTCCTCTCCCTCACGGAGGCCACCCCGGTAGATCAGAAGCAGTGATGCTTTGCGTTTGTCTGAGCAGCAACCCGCCCACATTGATGAGCAGCTCGACCGAGTATGCGGTTTCATTGGAGTAGGTCGCCAAGAACGTAACGTAGTCTATGGCCATGGTCACGGGGGGCTGTGTCTGGTTCCCGCCAAGCTGGACCGTCGATTGAACCTGTCCCAGCGGAGTCTCGTTGGCATAGAACCCGAATGATACCTGTGCGGCTGGCAAGCTGCGCAGCAAGTCGGCGGTGTTTAGCCAGTAGGTGACAGTAGCTGTCATCGGATCCCCGAGCGCTGCGGGCGCCGCGAACGTGGTGTTGGTTATGCCGTATCCCCTGATGAGCGCGTCCCACGGAACGCTGACCTGATAGCTCGCCTCGAACTTGACGAGCTTCATCGTGTAGAAGCAAGAGACCTCGACATCGAAGGTTAGGAGATCATCGTTGAACACCATCCATTGGGCGCCGCTGTTGTAAAGCGACAGCAGGTCGAAGTTGAAGTCCAGCGAGGAGGAGGTGACGGTGCCAGCGAGGACGCTCCCGATGTCGATCGTTCTGCTAGTGATTTCATAGTGAGTGTAGTTGGTCACACGGTAGGAAATCGTCAGCTGGTCGACGTCGTAGAAACCCCCGTTGTCGATAGAGAAAGGTGCATGAACTTGCACAATCCCGTCCGCGTAAGTCCAGGTGACCTCTTGTGCGGACGGAAGGTCGACTTTGAAATGACCGCTCGGAAAAGGCCATATGCTGGTGAACGCCAGGACGACTATTGACAGGTTGACGACGGCAATCGCCAACTGAAGGAGCCTGATTCGTGCGGCCATCCAGGTCTGCACATAGCTAATCAGGCTGGGCTCTAATAAATGTAGAGTCTGCCGTAATCAATGGGAAAAACCGTCAGAGGTCGCCGTCGTACTCTGGGTAGTCGTAGGCCTCCTCGCCTTCGAAGAAGCAGTAGTGCACCTTGGTGAACTGGCGCTTGAACGCGACAACATCGCGCTTGACCTTCTCAGGGACCTCTCCCTTGACGACAATCCTGGAGATGAATTCTGCCACATCGCTCATTTCCTTCTCCTTCATGCCAAGTCTGGTGAGTTCCTGAGAGCCTATCCTGATCCCGCAGGGCTTGACCGGGTTGGAGTCCCAAGGCAGGAGGTTCTTGTTGAGTATGATGTTCGCGCTCTCGAGATCCTTTGCGACCTTCGCACCTCCGTGGAATTCCTCAACATCCACGACGATCGTGTGCGATTCCGTGAATCCCAGGTGCTCGCAGAGGACATCCATTCCTCGCTCGTGGAGAGCCTGCCCCAAAGCCTTGGCATTCCTTATGACCTGGTCCGCATAGGCCTCGCCGAACTCCTTTGTCTCAGCCAGGGTTACTGCAAGGGCTGCAACGGAATGGAGATGGTGATTGCTCGTTACTCCCGGGAACACACCGCGCCTCAGGGCGGTCTCGAGGCCATCCTTCTGAAGGTCCGACAAGATCATGCCATGCTGCGGACCTGGAAGAGTCTTGTGGGTACTGCCGGAGATCACGTCGATCCCCTCTTTCAAAGGGTCCTGAAACCTGTTCCCCGCAATCAGCCCCAGGACATGCGCAGCGTCGTACCATGTCGAGCAACCGACCTCCGCGAAGACGTCCTTGAGCTCGTCCAAGGGCGTGGGGAATAGGAAGACTGACTGACCGAAAAGCGCTACCTTGGGCTTGACCTCCTTGATCAACCTTCTGGCGCCTTGGATGTCTACGTTCATGTTCTTCTCGTCGAACGGGTAGTTGAAGGTCCTGATTCCCCGCATTCCAGTCGCGCCTATCTTCGCATGGGAGATGTGGCCGCCATCGGATAGGGCGACCGTGGTCATCTTGTCTCGAGGTTTGGTGAGGGCCATCAGCACGGCCATGTTTGACACGGTCCCAGATGTGGATCGCACATCAGCGAACTTGCACCTGAAGACCTCCCTGGAGAGCTCTTCACAAATCGTCTCGATCTGATCGACGTAGATATTGCCCTGGTAGTATCTTCTGCCCGGCAGACCCTCGGCGTACCTGTTGTTCAGGTCGGAGTTGATGACCTCCCTGGCAGCTGGGCTCATCACGTTCTCAGAAGCTATGAGAGGGATAGAATCCTTGAACCAGCCGCTGTGCTTCCTCGTCAGATCCCGGACCATCTGGGCTAGTTCCTTCGGCAATGGCACAATTCTGGGGAACAAATCGAAGATTAAAAACGTATGCACGACCCGCTCGTTCATCGTAGTGCTGTCCGTGCGCTCGACACACTCAAGGCTACTCGGGTCTCGAGTGGTTGCAGTGGAAACGTAGGGTGAGAATCCGTAAGGAACATATTTATAGAATGTATGACAATGTGTCATACAAGGCACCGAGATTACGATGACAACGAAGAGCGCACGTCTCAACATACGACTGCCCGAAGACGACATGCTGGAGCTCGAAGCTATTCGCGAGCGCACTGGCCTCCAGAGCGTATCCGACGTCGTGAGGGAAGCGATCGGCGCCTACCTCCACGACGAAGTCGCGACCTGGAACTCGGAGAAGATCAAGGCGATCGTCCCCATGGCACTGCTCGAAGATGTCGAGATGTTCATAGCTAGTGGTGACGCCACGGACATCTCCCAAGCCGTAACGCTCGCCCTTGCTGGATGGATCGAGGAGAAGAAGCGCTACTACCTCGAGGGCAAGGAGGCTCTCCGCCAGAAGGTCTCGGAATCAGTCGAGGAGCGCGGGATGAGAAAAGGGATGGCTCGGACCGCGTCTCGAATGAGAATCCAATGATTGCTACTGAATGGACGATGCCTTAACAACGATCGCGGACGCGACCGCGCCCGCAGTCTAACGGACAAAGGGAAGGAAGGGCTAACCAAAAGCTCAGATGGGATGGGAAAACGCAGAGAGGGCATGGGCCCTCTCGATGCACTTTTTTCACTTGCACGATGGCACTTGCCGTTTGGCTGACGAACGGTAATAGCTCACTTTTTGGACAAAATCGCCTTGAGTTCGTCTATTGGCTCGTTCGATGAAGGATCAACGTGCCTCAGAAACCCCATGTAAGTGCTGGCGTAGTCCCCCATTAGAAGCAGGGAGAACATCTTGGCCAGCGGGGAGAGGCCGATTGCCTCAACGGAGTAGACGGCTGTGGCCTTGCCAATCATGTCCTTCGTGGCCGCGATGCGCGCGCGCATCGGGCTCGTGCGCGTGTCGTGCTCCAAGAACACGACCGCGAACCCTTTGCTTCTGGGGTCCTTCACCCAGCCGACTATCTCGTTGTGGTCCAGCTCGGGCAGCTCCGCGCTGAACGCCAGCACCTTACCGTTCTCGTTCATCTGGTTTGACCATCTCTTGGCGACTGGCCTCGACAGATCGTATCCTATGATGACTGGTACGCACGTGAAGAGCTCGTGTGCTAGCATCTTGGCTGGGTTGTCATTCGTTGGGACTGACTGTTTGCAGTAGGCGATCGTCTTACCCATGACCCTGACCGCCTCCTCGAGCTGCTTGTCCGGCTTGGCGATTCCTGTGCGCTCTAGCACGCCCATCAATGCGCCGAAAGTGTACCCAAGCGAAGCCCTGGGCATAAGCCCGGTTGGGATTCTGGCGAACGGTATCTCGCATGTCTCACTCATCTTGGCCAGCTGGCCTCCTGAGGAGACAGCCACGAGTTTTGCCCTCTTCTTACGCGCGTCCTCGAACATGCTCAAGCTCTCCTCAGTGTTGCCGGAGTAGCTCGAGACTATCACTAGTGAATCCTTCCCCACATGCGCCGGCACCGTGTACGATCTGCACACACGGCACGGAACCTCGGACGAGACCGACATCCACTCCTCCAAGAGGTCGCCGCCAATGGCAGAACCGCCCATCCCGCACACCAAGACCTCCTTGGGGGTGAACCGGGGCAGGCCAGTCATGCGCCCGCGCCTCAGGCCGTCTGCCAGGTGTTTGGGCATCTCCTCAATAACACCCAACATGTTCTTCTGGTCCAGGGCGCGCACGCTCTCCTTGGAGTCTAGCATCTAGCGGTTGTAAGGGTTTACAGGGATAAATCTATGCTCTGGCATCTCGAAAGCCTCTTTCGAACGTAATACGAAGAGATTTTATAACAAATGACCGTTCGTTTGCGGTCACGCATGGGGGCGGAGAGCCTTTCCAATAGGGAGATGGTTAGCATGAAGACGGATGCGAAGGGAGTCCAAAAGGCGAAGCCAGAAGACAGCACAATGGGCATCATCGAGGTCAAGGCAGTCAAGAAGACCTATGACTCTGGAAAAGTCAAAGTGGATGCCCTGAAGGGAGTGAACCTCTCCGTCAAAGAGGGGGAGATGGTTGCTGTCATGGGCCCGTCTGGCTGCGGCAAGACGACCCTTCTCAACTGCGTCTCTGGCTTGGATGATCTGAGCGAGGGCGAAGTGTATATCCGTGGCAAGCCCCTCTCGAAGATGTCTGACCGCGAGAGGACGACCTACAGGGCGGAGAAGATTGGGTTCATATTCCAAGCGTACAATCTCCTTCCAGTGTTGACATCAGTCGAGAACGTCGAGCTACCTCTGCTCATTTCGGGGACATCGCCGAAGGAGGCCAGGAAGAGGGCCTTGGAAGCCCTTGCATCCGTGGGTCTCGAGGACTGGCAGACTCACAAGCCAGCGGAGCTTTCGGGAGGCCAGCAGCAGAGGGTGACGATTGCCAGATCCCTCGTGAACAAGCCCGAGATCGTGTTCGGGGACGAGCCCACTGGGAACCTGGACAGCGAGGCCTCTAAGGACATAATGGACCTGCTCCGGAAGCTCAACAAGCAGAACAAGCAGACGTTCATCATAGTCACTCACGACTACAACGTCGGCCACCTGGCTGACCGCATTGTGGTGATGAAGGACGGCCTGATCGAGAAGGAGTTCACGCCCGCGCCTTTCTGAGGTGATCTGAGTTGAACGGACTTGGCCAGCTCCTGATTCTTGTCTTGGTCTCCCTCGCCGTCATCGGAGTATTGGCGGCCAGGAGGAAGACCCTCGCCAAGATGTCGATGAGAAACATCGTGAGGAAGAAGAGGTACACGATCCTTGTCGTGTCCGGACTGCTGGTTTCAACGGCAATGATCTCGGGTTCCCTCGTGGTTGCTGACACTCTTGACTACATAATCAAGCAGGACACTTTCGACTCGACCGGCAATGTCGACGAAGTCGTGTCCATCTTGGACGATGCCGGCAGGTACACCTACTTCAACCAGTCTGTGGCCTACGACCTCATCTCTCTCGTGGACTCCGGGTCCATGAGGTACGTCGACGGGGCAGCTCCTGCGATCAGAGAGGGAGTGACTGTGATCAATCCAACGACTGGCGCGTCTGCCCCGACGGGTATGATCTTCGGATTCAATCCGGATCACCATCTCGACACGCTCCTGAAGGCCGATGGCTCACAGATATCCGGAACGGACATCAGCGGAGGCATGGCGGTCATCAACAAAGAGATGGCGGACAAGATTGAGGCTGTGGTCGGCGACACAGTGCTCGTGATCCAGCAATCCGGCATCCCTACTCAACTCCGAGTGTCTGCCGTCGCGAAGGATACAGGAATGGCACTGTGGCGAGGGACCGAGACACTGTTCGTGGACATCTCGTTCGCCCAGTCGTTATACTCACAGCCTGGGCTGATCAACAGCCTGGACGTCTCCAACAAGGGAGGCATCGAGTCTGGCTACAAGGTCGCAGACCAGGCGATTCAAGAACTTAGAGAGAAGCTGCCCTCAGGATACGATTTCGATTTCTGGGCTATCAAGGCAGACGGGATCAAAGCTGCTCAGCAGACTTCCGACCAGGTCTCCCAAATCTTCATCATAATGAGCTCGTTCGCGATCATAGCCGGTGTGGCACTCATCATCAACATCTTTGTAATGCTGGCCGAGGAGAGGAAGCCTGAGATGGGCATCTCCAGGGCAATAGGCATGCAGAGACGTGACCTCACGCAGAGCTTCATGTTCGAGGGGGTCGTCTACGCCCTGCTCGCGTCCGTCGTTGGCGCGTTCGCGGGCCTTGCCGTCGCGAGCCTGATGATAGTGCTGTTCTCGTCGGTCTTCACAGGATCGGGAATGACCTGGTCCCTACACTTCACCTGGGCCAGCCTGGTGGTCGCAGCCTGTGCGGGTTTCTTGATAACGCTCCTTACCGTCGCGGTTGCGTCGTGGCGCGTTAGCAAGCTCAACATAGTGCGAGCCATCAGGGACATCCCGGAGCCGATGCTGACCAAGTCGGAGAAGAGGTATATCGTCCCAGGCATCGTTCTGGCGGTGCTGGGATTGCTGATGACGCTCCAAGGAGCGGCGTCGTTGCAGGTCGCCTGGACCACGCTCGGCCCATGCCTCATGGCCCTCGGCGGCGCCATGGTGTCCCTCCGGTTCGTGGGGCCACGCGTACCCTTCTCAATCGTCGGTGCCTTCATGATATACTGGCAGACTGACCCATTCGACATAAACGGGAGGCTCTTCGGCAACTTGTCGGGCGGGATCGAGATGTTCATCGTCTCCGGCCTCGTGCTCGTGACCGGAGGAGTCCTACTGGCTATGTTCAACAGCGACCTCATGCTGGCGGGTCTTGTGGCGTTCTTCGGCAGACGGAAATCACTCCTGCCGGTCTTCAGGACGGCCATCAGCTACCCGATGAACAAGAAGTTCAGGACGGCGCTGTCTCTGTTCATCTTCTCATTGATCATGTTCACGGTTGTCGTCATCGCAATGATAGCGTCCTTCCAGAGGGAGAGCGTGGACACCATAGCTCAGAAGTACTCGGGCGGCTTCGAAATCATCGGCTTCTCGATGAGGAACATACGCGTGGAGAACGTCACTGCTGGGATGGTGAGCGTCAACGACGCGCTGGGAGAGAACGCGGTGAAGAACATCGAGACAGCGACCACGGCCCCGATCGACCTCATGAAGATTGGAGACAACGAGTCGAATCCTTCGACTCTGATAGGGTTCAGCGACTCCATGCTGTCTGCTGGAGACTTCTCCCTGCAGAAGCGAGCCGAGGGATACGCCACCGACGCCGATGTTTGGAAGGCGATTTCCTCGGATCCTACGCTCGCCGTCATGGACGGGAGTGTTGTGTCTCAGATTTACGGACCTCAGTACGGAACGTTCTTCGTAGACGTAGGCGACCAGATAAGTGTGGAGTTTCAGAACGGGAATTCGACTCGAGTGACCGTGGTCGGAATCATGGACCAGATATTCCTCCAAGGAGTGTTCACATCGGCAACGTACGTGGTCTCTGGAGCTGTCCACGTAGACACGAACATCTTCTACGTCGCCACATCGCTCAGCTCCTCGCTGACCGACGCCGACGTCGCCAAGCAGCTTGAGAAGCAGTTCGTGGAATACGGATTCATGACATTCGTGATCAAGGACACCGTAGAGGAGTTCATGAGCACCGTCTCATCCATAATGCAGCTCATGGAGGTGTTCCTGGGCATAGGCCTCGTCGTCGGTATAGCTGGCCTGGGGATAATAACGATAAGGAACGTCACGGAGAGGCGTCAGGAGATTGGCGTCATGCGGGCGATAGGGTTCCAGCGCCGGATGATACTAGAGGTGTTCCTGCTGGAGACATCGTTCGTCTCGCTCCTGGGAATCGTCCTCGGCGTGCTCCTCGGCCTCGTGCTCTCATGGAGGATGTACGATTGGGGAGGGTTCTCTGAGAACTCGCCGTTTGTCATCCCGTGGGGCGAGATACTGCTGCTCATAACAATCGCGTTCGCCATCACGCTGGTTTCGACGCTCCCGCCGTCGCGGAAAGCCTCCAGACTGGCCCCGGCTGAGGCTTTAAGAAAGATAGACTGATACCCTCTGGCTGGTAACTACAACACGGATAATATTCTCGGCCTTTATGCGCGAGATGATGGCTTCAGCTGCCGTGATGAAGGCGCTCCAGGAACTCAAGCAGGGCCGCATCGTGTTAGTCTACGACGCAGATGGCCGCGAGGAGGAGACCGACATGGTCGTCGCCTCGGAGTTCGTCGCACCCGCGGTCATCAGGCTCCTCAGGAAGGATGCTGGTGGCCTGATCTGCACCACTGCAGACACCAGGATCCAGCGCGCCCTCGGCCTCCCGTTCCTCACTGAGCTCTTCCTCGGAATGGCCGAGCATTATCCAGTCATGCGAAGCCTAATCCCCAACGACATCCCATACGATGTGAAGTCAGCATTCGGAATCACGATCAACCACAGGAAGACTTTCACTGGAATAACGGACAACGACCGCGCCCTCACTGTCAAGGAGTTCGCGGAGCTGTCGAAGCGCGCCCTCACTTCCGAGGACGGATGGGCGAAGAGGGAGTTCGGGAAGTGTTTCAGGGCACCCGGGCACATACATCTACTGAATACTTCCGAGCGCATACTTGAGACGCGGCTCGGGCATACAGAATTAGCGACTGCGCTTGTGATCATGGCGGGGCTGGTTCCCTCCGCAACCGTCTGCGAGATGATGGGCGAAGATGGAAAGGCACTCTCGAAGGAGGAGGCAAAAGCCTATGCGAAGAAGCAGGGGCTCGTGTTCCTAGAGGGAGCTCAGGTCGTCGATGCCTGGAAAGAGTCCGGGAAAAGGTGAGCGTTCATGGTTCGCGTAATGGCCACAGGGGTTTTCGACATCATCCACCTAGGCCACCTTCACTATCTGGAAGAGTCCAAGAAGCTGGGAGACGAGCTCGTAGTGGTGGTGGCGACGGACGCGACCGTGAGGAAGAGAAAGCACGAACCGATCACCCCCGCGAAAATGAGATGCGAACTCGTCGCTTCGCTCAAACCGGTAGACAAAGCTGTGATCGGAAACGAAAGCGGGGACATCTTCGATATCGTGAAGGATCTCAAGCCTGACATAATCACGATAGGATACGACCAGCCATTCAAGGAGCAAGACCTCAAGAAGGAGCTGGACAAAAGGGGGTTGAAGGTGAAGGTAGTCAGGATGCCGCACCTTGACCACGACCTCGACGGTACGAGGAAGATCATCAACAAGATCATCGAATTCCACACTGTCGACAAGAAACTCAAGGAGGTCGAGCAGCGGTGAGGAGAATCGGCGTAGCGGACACTACCTTCGCGAGGGTGGACATGGGGGGGTTCGCCATTGACGAGCTCAAGAGGACCGGGACAGGATTCAAAGTAGAAAGATACACGGTCCCTGGAGTGAAGGATCTCCCCGTAGC
The DNA here is from genome assembly GCA_018814355.1 of Candidatus Thermoplasmatota archaeon. Classification (NCBI taxonomy): domain Archaea; kingdom Methanobacteriati; phylum Thermoplasmatota; species Thermoplasmatota archaeon. The sequence continues at coordinate 25,227 of JAHIZT010000109.1, forward strand.
GGCCAAGAGGCTACTAGAGGAGCGAGACTGCGACATCGTCATCGCCCTGGGGATGCCGGGCGCACAGGAGATCGATAAGATGTGCGCGCACGAGGCTTCCACGGGTCTGATCCGAGTCCAACTTCTTACGAACAAGCACGTGATAGAGGTGTTCGTCCACGAGGACGAGGCAAAGAGCGAGAAGGAGCTGGCAAGGCTTGCCGAGAGGAGGGCACGTGAGCACGCGATGAACGCGTATGACCTCCTTTTCAGGCCAGAGAGGCTTGCCAAGAACGCAGGCAGAGGCCTCCGACAAGGCTTTGAGGACGTTGGACCGGCTAACTGAGGATCGAGAAAGGAGGTAGTCATATGGCAGGAAGAATGAAGATAGGCATCGTCTGCAGCGAGTACAACTTCGACATCACGCAGATGATGCTGGAGAGGGCAAAGGAGCACGCGAAATTCTTGGACGTTGAGGTGGCCAAGGTCGTCATGACGCCGGGAGTCTACGACATCCCGCTCGCCGTCAAGAGGCTCGTGAAGGACAAGAACATCGATGGAGTCGTGACCATAGGCGCGGTCATCGAGGGCGAGACGGAGCACGACCAGATCATCATCGGCCAGGCAGCCAGGAAGATCACGGACCTCGCGGTGGAGTACGAGAAGCCGATCAGTCTTGGCATCTCAGGGCCGGGGATGACGAGGCTGCAGGCTGAGGACAGGATCGAGAGGGCCAAGGACGCCGTCGAGTCCGTCGTGAAGCAGTGGAAGGCCATGAAGTAGGCCGTCAATCGGATAATCTATAATAAGGCCATTCACTCCGGAGTCCCGTGGGCGCAATCATACTGGGCAAGATCCATTTGCGCTGGTGCGACAGCTGCAATCTGCCAGTTCTAGAGCAAGCGTCGTGCGGAATCTGTGGAGGCAAGACCAGACAGGTTGAACTCACGCCTCCTGGAGATGCCCGCCCTGCATTCGAATCCGACATCACGAGGATTAGGAAGCTCATAGATGATCAGTTCGGGAAAGGCGTTGGACGGGCCGTTATCCCTGACGGACGGATCGTGCTTCTCAACAAGGCGCCGGACATCGATCGGATGGACGAGATCATCCTCGATGGAGAGGTCGTCGGAGCGGTCAGATTCATTCTGCTGGATGGAGAGAGGTTTCTTCCACGGCCCATCAGCGCTGAGCGGATCGCACCCCATGTGAAGAAGAGCTGGGTCAGAATCGACCCTGTTGCGGCCGAGGCTGTCCGCATGAAGAAAGCGAGCACGCTCGCGGTGGGCGTCCTAGAGTGCGATCGGGAGATCGAGCCTGGTAAGGAAGTTCTTGTTCTGGACCAGGAAGGAGGAGCAGTATCCGTGGGCGTCGCAAAGATGTCGTCCTCAGAGATGATGGCGCACAAACGCGGAACTGCAGTAAAGACGCGTTGGAGCGTCAGTGGGATGCCGTCCAAGACGATTCAGAAAGCTGCGGGATGGGGCGATGTTATTGCCGCGAACCGCGAAGTCATCTCCCGGCGCGTTCAAGAAGCAAAGAAGTTCATTCTCAAGATCATCGAAGAGAGCAAGCTGCCCGTTGCGGTCTCCTACAGTGGTGGGAAGGACAGCCTGGCAACGCTCCTCCTCGTACTCGAAGCTGGCATCAGGCCAAAGCTCATCTTCGTTGACACTGGTCTGGAATTCGAAGAGACGAAGAGAAACGTCGTGGAGACCGCAGAGATTCACAATCTTGAGCTCGTCGTTGAGAGCGCGGGCGAATCGTTCTGGAAGAACCTGGACCACTTCGGTCCTCCGGCAAAAGATTTCCGGTGGTGTTGCAAGACATGCAAACTCGGACCCGCGACCCAGCTGATACAGAAGAACTTCCCCGAGGGAGTCCTGTCGTTCATCGGTCAAAGGGCTTACGAGTCTCAGCAGAGAGCGGAGAAGAGCAAGGTCTGGCGGAACCCTTGGACTCCCAACCAACTCGCCGCGTCACCGATACAGAAATGGTCCGCGCTTCATGTCTGGATATACCTGTTTTCAAAAGGCGCGAAAGTGAATCCTCTGTACGCTGAGGGGCTGGAGAGGATCGGGTGCTTCATGTGTCCAGCCACAGATCTGGCCGAGCTCAGGAAGGTCAGGGATATCAGCCCACAGTATGCGCGCTGGCAAGGATTCCTTGAGGAGTTCGCTGAAAAGAACGGGAGGCCCTCAGCGTGGCTCGAGTATGACCTCTGGCGCTGGAAGAGGATTCCCAAGTCCGTACTCGACGAGCTCGCCCCGATAGGGGAGGGAATATCGGCGTTAGCCATTCCGGCTCCGGAGTCCGCCCAACTCGAATTCAGGAGCACAAGCGGCTACAGTCCCTGCGTCGAGGGTCTGAGCATGGAGGGCGTGTTCAGCAGACCACTCCCCATGGACAGGGTCGCCAACATGCTCAGCATAATTGGCCCAGTCACCACGTCACCAGACATGAACATCGCCGAGGTCCGGTCGATCACGGTCTTCTCCGAGGGTCCGGTGATGGTCAAGGCCAGGGACGAGAATGAGCTCCGAGAGAAAGCATCCATGCTCAGGGAGGTCGTCTTCCGGGCGGTCAACTGCGCGGGATGCGGGATATGTACAGTCAGATGCAAGAACGGTGCACTTCATCTAGATGGACAGGTCATTATTGACCTAAAGAAGTGCAATCATTGCGGCGCCTGTCTTGGCCCTTGCCCAGCAGTCAAGTTCCGTGAAGACGAGTTGGATATCTAGCGGAGAATCGCTTTCAACGCGCCTGTCACTTCGGAGGCGCGTGCTCCCCATGGCACTATTGCCACATCCCCCTTGACCTCGTGTCCCTCCTTCACCTTGCAGCATTTTATGAGAAGAGGTCCCTTCAGGCCTTTCTCCCTGGCTATGTCCTGGGGACACATGTTTATCATGTCGGGCTCGACGCCGTAGATCGCCTTGAATATCCTCGCCGAGAGGCTGCAGCCTATCAGAGTCACTTGTCCAAGCTCCTCTTGTGTGAGTTCCGGGGTCTCATCCAGATAGAGAACTCGTTTCCCGTGCACAAGGCCAGAGGCTCTGCAAGGGAACATAGTGATCGCTGAGGACGCACTCTTCGCCAGATCATTTAGGTCGACCTCTTCCGTCCTGAACCTCACATACATGTTCTGGAGATCGGTCTCGAGGGAGCTCGTCACCAGGCCAACCAGCTTTGAGGGGCTCGGCGGAACCACATCGAATACTGTCAGCTCATACGGTGGCTCATCAATGAAGAATGAGACGTGCTCTGCCTTTCCCTTCACGACGATGCATTTGGTCCCCGCCTTTTCGCGTAGTGCACCCATTGAGCTGGCTGACAGGACGTCTTTGGTCGGATCTTCCACGAATCGAGTGTCGTGAGGAAGGGACAGAATATGGACTGACGCAATCTCCTGGAGAACATCGTTCGACGGCTTTCTCACAATCAGAGCCACCGCCCAATCACTCCCCGAGTTGAAGACGTAATATCGGGTCCGGATGTACGCCCTCTTTCCTTTGAGGAACGATTTGATGCTCTCCTGGGTCAGCTCGAAGTTGACCTTCTTGACGCTGACTTCCTTGCAGTGCTCTGGGAACATGTGGACCTAACGAATGGCCTAGAGTATCGAAGCCTATAATAATCATTGCCGAATGGCAGGCTGGCCCCAGGGACCTCAGATTCAAATACGGAGGCCAACAATTGACCAGTCGTAATGAAGCACGATGAGACAGGTCGATTGATCGAGTTCAGAGAATTCCAAGATGGCGTCGTCTACTCCATCCTCAGCAGAGAGTGGACGAAACGTTGAGAGGTTGTCCTGATTCGGATATCCCGTCCACAGGACGTCTCAACGTCACAACAACCTTCTTTAACCCCGTTCGGAATATCCGAAAGGTCGTGTGAATGAAGGGCTTCCTGGTCCTAGAGGATGGGACAGTTTTTGAGGGGGAGGCCTTCGGTGCTCGCAAGGAAGTCCTTGGAGAGGTCGTTTTCGCTACAGGGATGACGGGGTACCAGGAGTCTTTGACGGACCCGTCCTATTGCGGTCAGATACTCGCGGCGTCATATCCGTTGATCGGCAACTACGGAGTGAACGACATCGATTTCCAGTCCACCAAGGTCCAGGTTTGGGGCTATGTTGTAAAGGAAATATGTGAATCGCCCAGCCATCGTGACTCGCGGACAACAATCCACCAACTGTTGATCGAAAACGGGATTCCAGGGATCTCAGGCGTCGACACGCGCTCACTTATCAGACGGCTTCGCAACTTCGGAACGATGAAAGGTGGGATCTCCACGGCCGACCCAGAACGACTGCTGGGAAGAATCCGTGGAATGAGGCATCCCGAAGACACCAACTTGGTCGCCAATGTGAGCACCAAGAAGATCGTGCGGCATGATCGTGGGAAGCCAAAGACCGTCGCTCTGTTCGACTGTGGGCTCAAATCGAACATCATCGAGGAACTCAGTCAAAGGTTCAATGTCATTCAGCTGCCGTTCGACACCACTGAGAAGACTGTGAGAGATCTCGAGCCGGACGGGATCTTCATATCCAACGGCCCAGGGAACCCGGCACACCCCGAGATCATGGCGTCCACAGTGGCTACGCTCGGGGAGCTGAAGGAGGACTTCCCCATGATGGGCATCTGCCTCGGCCATCAGCTTCTCTCGTTGATGTTCGGTTCAAAGACCTACAAGCTCAAGTTCGGCCACAGGGGAATCAATCAACCGGTCAAGTTCGAGGGTAAGGTGTACATCACATCGCAGAACCACGGTTTCGCCGTAGACCCAGTATCCGCTGAGGAGGCAGGTCTTGAGATCACCGTCACAAACCTGAACGACGGGACGGTAGAGGGAATGCGACATAGAGAGCTGCCGATCTTCTCAGTGCAGTTCCACCCCGAGGCCCATCCTGGTCCTCAGGACACGGGCTTCCTGTTCGACCGGTTCAGGAAGATGCTGGAGGGAGCCTGATGCCGAAGAGGACGGATCTGAAGAAGCTGATGGTGATAGGTTCGGGTCCAATCGTCATAGGACAGGCGGCGGAGTTCGATTTCTCCGGTTCGCAGGCGAGTCGGTCATTGAGAGAGGAAGGCTACACTACGGTCCTGGTGAACTCCAACCCGGCCACCATCCAGACAGACCTCGAGATTGCAGACATCGTATATGTGGAGCCTCTCAACATCGAGACCGTCACGAAGATCCTCGAGAAGGAGAGAGTCCAGGGCATCCTCTCAGGAATGGGCGGCCAGACAGCTCTCAACTTATGTTCTGAACTTGCGGAGAATGGGACTCTCGAACGATTGAAGGTGGAGTTGCTAGGGAGTCAGCCAAGGGCGATAGCGTTGTCCGAGGACCGGGAGCTGTTCAGGAAGACCATGCTAGACCTGAGAGAACCCATCCCGAAGAGCAAGACGGCTAACTCGGTGGAAGGAGCCAAGAATGCCGCGCAAGAGATAGGTGGTTATCCGGTTCTTGTGCGGCCCGCATTCACACTCGGAGGAACCGGAGGAGGGATAGCCCACGACGAGCAGGAGCTCGAAGACATCGCAGGCAGAGGCCTGGCTTATTCGAGGATCCATCAAGTCCTGATCGAGGAAAGCGTCATCGGGTGGAAGGAGTTCGAGTACGAGGTGATGCGCGACTCGAAAGACAACTGCATAATCGTCTGCAGCATGGAGAACCTCGACCCGATGGGAGTCCACACGGGCGATAGCATTGTTGTTGCTCCTGCCCAGACCCTGAGCGATCGGGACCATCAGATGCTCAGAAGAGCGACGATCAAGATCATACGCGCCCTGGGGATCGAAGGCGGAGCGAACATTCAGTTCGCGGTCCATCCGAAGACAGGAGAGTATCGTGTCATCGAGGTGAATCCGAGGGTTTCAAGGAGTTCCGCGCTGGCATCCAAGGCGACAGGGTATCCCATCGCCAGAGTGGCTGCGAAGATCGCTGTCGGACGTACTCTGGACGAAATCCCCAATGCGATAACGGGAAGGACATGCGCAGCGTTCGAACCTTCCATAGACTATGTCGTGGTGAAGATTCCCAGGTGGCCATTCGACAAGTTCAGGACCGTTGACAGGAGACTCGGGACTCAGATGAAAAGCACCGGCGAGGTCATGGCCATCGGGAGGAACATCCAAGAGGCGCTCCTGAAAGCCGTGCGGTCTCTCGAGATCGACAGGGTCGGTCTTGAGCCTGAGAAATGGTCCGATGAGGAGATTGCGAAGGAGCTGGCGGATGCCACCGACGCCAGGTTGTTCATGATTGCGGAGGCTCTGCGAAGAGGTGTCTCTCAGGAGAGAGTATGCGCGCTCACAAACTGGGACCCGTTCTTCGTCAAGAAGCTCATGGAGATCATTGAAACAGAGAGCATGCTGAAGAAGCGCCTGGACGATGGTACGTTGAGGCTCGCGAAGAGGCTCGGCTTCAGTGACGAATACATTTCACTCCTCACGGGAAAGGAAGAGCGGACAATCAGAAACCAGAGGACATCGAAGGGAATTGCTGCAACCTACAAGATGGTCGACACCTGCGCAGCGGAGTTCGAGGCCACCACACCGTACTTCTATTCCACATACGAATCAGAGTGCGAGGCGAGACCTTCCAGCAACAGGAAAGTGATCGTGGTCGGCTCAGGTCCGATACGCATTGGCCAAGGGATAGAGTTCGACTATTGTTGCGTCCACGGAGCCATCGCCCTGAAGGAAGAGGGGATCGACGCCATAGTCATCAACAACAATCCCGAAACGGTCTCGACAGACTTCGACATCTCTACCAGGTTGTACTTCGAGCCCATAACGGTCGAAGACGTCCTGAACGTGATAGAGAAGGAGGACGCGGACGGGGTGATCCTCCAGTTCGGCGGGCAGACATCCATCAACCTTGCGCTCCCCCTCCAGAAGGAGCTGAAAGGAAGGAAGACGAAGATACTGGGGACATCTCCAGACTCGATGGACCTCGCAGAGGATCGGAAGAAGTTCGCGAAGCTTATGGACGAGTTGGGGATCCGCCAGCCGAAGTCCGGGACCGGCCTCTCGTTCGATGAGGTAAAGAACCTCGCCCAGGAAATCGGCTACCCGGTGCTGATAAGACCCAGCTATGTCCTCGGCGGAAGGGCCATGGAGATCGTATACAACGAATCGGAGCTGGAGACGTACATGAAGAGTGCTGCAAAGGTCTCCAAGAAGCGCCCCATTCTCGTCGACAAATACCTCACGCACGCGATTGAAATCGATGTGGACGCGGTCTCCGATGGGACAGATGTCTACATCGGGGGGATTCTCGAGCACATAGAGGAGGCCGGTGTTCATTCAGGGGACGCAACGATGGTCCTGCCGCCACAAACCTTGAAACCTGACGTCTTGAAGGAAATCAGAAGGGTCACGAAGGAGGTCGCGCTCGCGCTCAAGACAATAGGCCTGATGAACCTCCAACTGGCGTACAAGGACGGCGAGATATTCATGCTTGAGGCAAACCCGAGGTCAAGCAGGACCGTGCCGATCATCTCGAAGGCCACTGGTGTGCCGCTCGCAAAGGTTGCCACGAAAATCATGCTGGGAAGGACTCTGAAGGATCTCGGACTCCAGGGCGAGGCAAAGATCAAGCATGTCGCGGTCAAGGCATCGGTTTTCCCCTTTCTGAAACTGCCTGGAGTGGACAGCATCCTGGGTCCTGAGATGAAGTCCACAGGAGAGGTCATGGGCATAGACACGTCCTATCCAGCGGCAGTGTGGAAGGCGCTCGTCGCTTCGGGCCAGAAACTCCCCATGAAAGGGAAGGTGTACATCAGCGTCGCGGACGTCGACAAGAAATCTGCAGTGGACCTTGCTAGGAGACTGTCATCAATCGGATTCTCGATATACGCCACCAAAGGCACGACGGATGTCCTCAGGTCCAAGAACATCGAGGCAACTTCCGTGCACAGAATATCAGAGCATGGCTCTCCTGACGCGCTCTCGCTGATGCGCCAAGGCAATGTGCAGCTGGTAATCAACACACCGACAGAGGCGTCGGGTGCCAGAAGGGATGGCTACATGATGCGCAGGCTGGCCGTTGAGCTGGAGATTCCGATCTTCACGACGATTCAGGGTGCGAGGGCCGCAGTCATGGCCATGGAGCATGCCGTGAAGAAGGAAATGACCGTCAACGATCTATCATTCTTCCACAACTTGAGCTAGGGGCGGGCGGGACTCTCTCACCAGTTGATAGCGGGTTCCTTGCCAAGTCTCCGCATGACATTCGCATGCTTCGCACATAGTTTTCCAGATGATATCTGGGACCCGATGAGATCCTCCTGCCAGTGAGCGTTGAACAGGCGGCATCTCTTATTGTCGCAGAATGGCTGCAGAGTGAGATGGAACAACACCCCTTGGAGAGCCAGCCCTTTCAGGACCTCCGTGGTCTTTGGCGAACCGTAGTCGATGAATCGTCCCTCGAACGCCTTCTTAAGCTCCTGAAGCTGGACATCCCCGGCTCCTTGCAGTTCCATGCCTTGCTTCATCAGGTAATACTCACGCGGTTTGGCAGGGGCTTCCACTATTCCAGGGAGTGACACAATGCTCGGAAAGCCGCACACGATCGTCCTGAGATGGTGCCTAAGGTCATCGGTCGAGTATGTAGACACAAGCCTGTCCGTCAGAATGATGGATACGTGCTCACGCAGGTCCTGGGGACCGAGGATTGAGGTGAACAGATCCTCGAGTCTCCGACCGTCATACACTATCCCGCCAATCCTAGCTTCGCCGAGGACGGTGCGCCGTTCGTAGTCGATCTCTCCGTACATCGGCTCGAATGATTGCTCGGCCTTGTTCGGGTCCTTCATCCGAGCCGAGGCGAATCTCTCAGAAATCCGCTCAATGCACTTCTTGCGAACTGAAGTAAGGATACTAGGTCTGATGCGAAACCTGACCGAAGGGAAGAGGTGTTCGAGGAAGGATGCGATCTCCTCGAAATCAACATCCGTTGACTGTTCGGGAGAGTGGATGTCCACATATCTGAGCAGTCTCTTCTCAGAGCTTCTTGAGGTGCTTGTACGCGACATCAGCTCCCCGCCTGCCCGACAAGAGCATCGAGCCGAAAGTCGGGCCCATCCTAGGCAGGCCGAAGGTCGTTGAGACCGCCATGCCCGTCACTATGAGTCCGGGATGGCAGAAACCGGTGTGTTCGACCACAGCGTCTTCGCTCTTCTCAATCCACATCGCACCGAACCCGGGCGTCTTGATAAGACCGCGCTCCTCGAGCTTCTTGACGACCATGGCATCGTGGCCTGTGGCATCGATGACCAACTTGGACTCCAGAGCAACGGGATCTACACAGGTGATCTGCCTCGGGAGCGCTCCAACAGGCGTCCAGTTAACGACTGCGCCAGCGACCCTGTTCTTTTCGCGGAGCACGACATCATCGAACGATACCATGTTGAGGACGCTGACGCCCGCCTCACACGCCGATGCAATGAGCTTCGCGCAGGCCAGAGGACCAGGGGTCATGTACAACCCCTTTTCGTACATCTTGTACTTCACCTCGAGCTCATCCAGTATCTTCTGTGCGGGCGCTCTGACGGTAATCGTGTTCATGAGGAATCCGCCGATCCAGAAGCCGCCACCGAGGTAGTTGTTCCTCTCTACGATGAGCACCCTCACCTTCTTCAGTGCGAGGTCGCGCGCCGCCATGAGCCCGCTCGGACCGCCGCCGATGATTATGACATCTGTTTCGGCAAAGCCGTCCATGTCTTTGGCGAACTGAGAAATGATTGCGCGCGTCACTGAACTTTCGGACGATTTTTCGAAGATCGGCATCTGCTTTCACCAGACCGTGGAGTGCGCAAACCAGCTTCCCGAATATAAGGGTTGTCCCTCGACACTTGGACAAGCTTGGAGGATGCGGTCTGGTATGTAAGGCACAAGGCATATGCACCCTGTTCGAGATAGCATTGCATGCGGAGCGGAGCTGGAATCTTGTCTAGCCCCGCGAACGAGAAGACCTGGCTCCGCTCCCACAACGATTCCAGGAGAGATGAAGAGGATGGATATAGACCCAATATGCAAGATGGATGTGGACCCGAACACAGCTAAGTGGAAGTCGACCTACAAGGGCAAGGAATACTACTTCTGTGCCCCTGGCTGCAAGAAGGCATTCGACAAGAATCCCGACAAGTACGCCTGAGAGAGACCTCGGTTAGTGCTGATGGACGGGGTGCTCTTGAGTCATCGGGAATGCACCGCCTGCGGACTTCTTCAACTTCTCGTACTTCTCCCTGTAAAGTTTCTCACAAACGCTGCAGCAGAGGTAGTGGTATTTCCCGTCCAGCTTGATCTTCACTCCCTCGTCCTTCATCATGTGACCGCAGTAGTAACATCTGATCAGAAGACCAGCTTCGTCAGTGAGGGCGGCCCTTGGGCTCTCCTTCGGGACCCTCATCACCATGGAGTTGTCCATCTTGACGATCTCAGGCACCTGAGCAAGAGACTCCAGGAACCGCTGGTACTTGATCTGATTGTAGAACGAGAGTATACACAGGATTCTTGAGTCGGACAGAACGTAAATCTGTCTTACTATCTCATCCTCCGTTATTCTCATGACCACCTTGTCGAGATCGGAGGGCTTGGATTCTAGGACCAATGCGACCGAGATCTGGCCCAGCATGTCAGCGTCCAGCATCGTAGAATAACCTCTGATAAGGCCCACATCCAGCATCGCCTGCACTCGCGAGCTCACTGTCGGAGTGCTAACGCCAATCCTGGCAGAGATGTCCCTGAAGGAGGCTCGGCCATCCTGCTGAAGCTCTCTCAATATCTTTCTGTCAACATCATCAAGATTGAGACTCATGGACAGAGACTAGCCTTGGGAGGGGGATATCCTTTTCACTTGAAAGG
>JAHIZT010000110.1 GCA_018814355.1 Candidatus Thermoplasmatota archaeon
GTGACATTCTTCGGGTGCTCAATCAGGATACCGTCGTCCGGTGTCCATGTCCCGGCCCTCCAATCCTGGACCATGGCGTCGGTCCCGTTCCACGTGACCCCTGAGGGATATGAGCAATACTTCGTCTCACCGGAGAGCACGATCAGGCCCTGCCCGTGGTACCGCACCTCGCTGATGAGCCTCCCGGTGCTCTCTCTGATGGCCATCGTCGCGTTCTCCCCACGAGCGCTCACGAGGATGCCGGACCCGCCGTAGTATCTGAGCGAGTAGTTCGTATCCGTTCTGAAATCCCCAAACTGAAGGCTGCCCAGGTCAAACGGCAGGTCCCCGATGTCGAAGGAGAAGTAAGTGCCGTTCTCCGAGATCTCGATGGAAGTCTGGTTGAGCGCGTACACTCTGAACTCGTAACTGTTGTTCGTAGGAACGCTCTGAGTATCTTTGCTGTCCACCGATCCGATGGTCAGATCCCTTGGAATGAACAGCACGGCCAGAACAAATGCGATGAGGATGCCCGCGCAGACCATGAGTCCGCGTCCAACGGGCTTATGCCTCTTCTCGAACCTGGACTGACGCGCGTCCGCAATGAAACCATGGTCTGGAGAGATCAGAGCCCCCATGACGCCTGAGTCTTCCTCCCGGCTATATAGAACGGAACGAGCCGGCTATCAGCCTATCATTATCGATACGCAGAATGGGCACGTCGATGCAGCATGTGCCCTGCGATGTCTTTCAATCGTTGAGACTCGAATCGGAGGGATTATCCATTAGAGAAGGTAAAGATGCGACAGGGGGAGCTGGTACGGACTCACAACTCAATACTCATATTCCAGTTCCTGAAATCGAAGCGAAGAACGCAATCTAGTCTAGCCAGAAAATCCCTTCCCAGGAGAGCCGGGTACGGAAAGTCCGACTTCCTAGTCCTTCCACCTGAATGCTTAGTCTCATGAAGTGACAGCAATACCGGGAGTTCCTTGAACTCCACCTCATGAAAGTGATTTTCCGAATCAACGAGACATACCAGCAGGGGTTCTGGAATGACCCTCACGTTTCCTCTTCCACCAACACCCAGAGTTCTGGTCGAAGGGGTCGGCAGCTCCCTCGGCTCGAACCCCAACTTGGTCGCGTCGGACTCACTTATCGCAGTCGATGAGTTACCAGTATCTACAAGGAACATGACAGGCGTGCTAGTGGATTTTGAAGGGACGGAGACAAAACCGGGGGCGAATGGAGCGTCGTCAAACCCCCCGAGCTTCTCAATTCTGACAAGCGCCAGACGCCCACCCTGTTCAGAGAATCCAGACCGTACCTTCGTCGGTGATCAACTCGATGACCACAACGCCGAAATCACGGATGCCGTTCTTCTTGAGCTGCCTAAAGATCGAATCCTGGCTACCACTAACAGCGATGACCTGCCCTTTGTCCACTGCGATGTATTTGTTCAGGTACTTCCGCCGGAGTTCTGGCATATGGTCGGAGACCCAGTGCTTGTTATTAGTGGCCTCACGAACTCGGGCGACGGCAACATCTCTCGCGGAAGCGTCCATGAACAAAGAAGGTTGAGCCATTGACCACACCCAAGACAGTTGTACACATTCAGATTCTGCGAGTTCGTATATAAATGTTGTTTGCCGATGTCCGTTGAATGTAGCGAATCTGGCGAGCTTCCATGCAAGGACGACTTTCAGTGACATACCCTAGGAACGACATTTATTATCCTGCCACGGCTCATTCAGGGCCGAAATCCCCATGATAATCTCCAAGACACCCCTAAGGGTCAGCTTCGCCGGCGGAGGCACCGACATAGCCGATTATTACAGGACCGGGCACGGCGCCGTCGTGAGCTCCGCCATCAAGAAGTATGTCTATGTCACCGTCAACAAGCGGTTCGACGACGACATACGCATCAGCTACTCCAAGACCGAGATCGTCGATTCCTTAGACAAGGTCGAGCACGGGCTCGTCAGGGAAGCCCTGCGCAAGGTCGGCATCAGGAACGGCATCGAGATCACCACCATCGCGGACATCCCCTCCAAAGGCACTGGGCTTGGCTCATCGTCCGCAATCGCCGTCGGACTCCTGAACGCGCTGTACGCCTTCAAAGGCTATCGGGCAAGTCCGAAGAAGCTCGCAGAGGAAGCCTGCGAGATCGAGATCGAGAAGCTCGGCGAACCCATAGGCAAGCAGGACCAGTACATCGCAGCCTACGGTGGCATCCAGCACATCAAGTTCAACGCAGACGAAACGGTCACCCTCGACCCCGTCATCTGCCCGCCGAAGACCAAGCGGGACATCGAGAGCCATCTGATGCTGATCTACACAGGCAAGACGCGCAAGGCCTCAGATATCCTCTCCAAACAGAAGAGCAACTCCAAGACCAACAAGGAGATCCTGGATAAGATGCGGGACCAGGCCGAGCAGCTGTTTCACGACCTCACCTCACTCCAAGTCAACAAACTGGGGCAGGCGCTCAAGGACGGCTGGGAGCTGAAGAAATCGCTCGCGAAGGGCATATCCGACCCTGAGATCGACAAGATATATGCGAAGGCTCTGAAGGCGGGCGCGGTCGGCGGCAAGATAACGGGCGCTGGAGGCGGGGGATTTCTGGTGCTCTTCGTCCCGCCCGAGAGCCACTGGTCCGTGAGGAACGCGCTCACGGGCATGAAGGACCTCGAGTTCAAGGTAGAGCCTCAGGGCTCCAAGATAATCTATGTCGGAGATGACTACTGATGACCGATGTGAACTCTCGAACGACCAAGTACCTGGACGAGGTGGCAAGGACCCTTGAGAAGATGGAAAAGGACCTGCCGTTCAAAGCGGAGGAGTTCGTCTCCGCCCTGATCAAGGCTAGAGACCTGGGCAAGAGGATCTACATCTGCGGCAACGGCGGCAGCGCTTCCACGGCGTCGCACATGGCCTCCGACCTGAACAAGGGGGCCAACAGAAAGGACGCCCCGAGGTTCAGGGCGGTCGCGCTCACGGACAGCATCCCAGCGATGCTTGCCTGGGCGAACGACTCCTCGTACGACGACATCTTCGTCGAGCAGCTCAAGAACCATCTGGAGAAAGGGGACGTTGTCATAGGCATCAGCGGGTCTGGCAACTCGCCCAACGTGCTCAAGGCCCTGCACTACGCGAATGACGAGGGGGCACTGACCATCGGCCTGACGGGATTCGACGGGGGCAAACTCACGCAGCTGGCCAAGATATGCTATGTCGTCCCGAACCACACGATGCAGCAGATAGAGGA
>JAHIZT010000111.1 GCA_018814355.1 Candidatus Thermoplasmatota archaeon
CGGCTCTTCTTCAGCTGAGAGAAAAGCGCAGACCCTGGCCGGATTATTACCCGTGCACCTCATGGCGCACCATGACCAGCCAGGACTTACCTGCATGTTTCCCATGGTCGCGGTCAGTAATAAGGATTGCGAGCGGATGTAGCCCAAATCATCTCGTCCTGAGTCCGATGATATGATTCCCTGCCGGTCCTCCTACGTAGAACACGTTCGAATCGTTCAGGGCGGCGATGATCCTGTCGGAATCGATGACAACCACCCCGAACGGGAACTCCTGGGCCCCGGTCGAGTTCCAGTCGGTCTCCAGGACTTAGAAAGATGATGAGTTCAAATCAATCCCTTCCATGAGGTCGTACGGCAGTCCCCTGGTCCCGTTCAGATCGAACAGCCTCGCCCCCAGTCTTCCCCAAACACCTAGATATCCGCACCGGCTGGGGCGGGGCAGATAGGATAGCCTACCTGTAATGACAACTCTCTTCGCCATCCAGCCAGACTAATACCCGTGCATTTCAGCACGGTGTTTGTGGACGAATCCGGAGATCTTGGATTCGGACAGGGCTCCTCCAAATACATCACGATAGGGGCCTTGATAGCCAGGCATCCAGAGGCTATTGAGAGGATTCCATTGCGGATTCGAAAGAGGCGGCTCAAGAAAAGCTTGCGTCAGAAACCTGAGTTGAAGTTTCATAACTCAAGCCCTGACGTCAGGCGGAGTGTGCTGAGGATGATAATGGCTCTCCCAGAGATCTCCATCGCAAGCATGATCGTGAACAAGACTGGAATGCCAGACGGGCTCAGACGCCGCCCCGAGAGCTTCTATGACAGAGTCTGCGGCGAGCTGCTTGCAGATATCATTGTGGTTCAAGGAGGGAGGTGTGCTTATCACGTGGTATTCGACGCGAGGCCACACAACCGATCCGCTAGCTATGACTTCGGAGGGCACATCGAAGAGGTAGTCGAGCGCGAACTGTCACGTGCGGGTGTCCTGCCAACCCACATCGATGTCTCCGTGATTGACTCACACAATTCGGGTGGCTTGCAGACCGCGGATTTCGTCGTCGGCTCCATCCAGAGGAAATACGCACGGGATGACCCCAGCTACTACAGAATCATCGCACCCGCAATGGTAATCGAGAAAAGGCTCTTCTGAAAGAAAGCGCAGACCCCGGCCGGATTCTTGCACATGCGCCTCATGGCGCACTCTTACCTGCCGGGACTTACCTGCACTGTTTTCATCGCAACGGCTCCTAATAAGGCTTGTGTGTGGATGTAGCCCAAATCATCTCGTCCTGAATCCGATGAGTTGATTGCCCAGTGGTCCGCCGACATAGAACACGTTTGATTCGTTCAGCTTCTGTGAGATAGTCTCATTGGAAACGACAACGACCCCGAACGGGAACTCCTGGGCGCCCGAGGTGTTCCAGGCGGTCTCAAGAACGAAGAAGGAAGAACCGTTCAGGGCCAACCCTTCCCGCAGATCGTAGGGCAGTCCCCTTTTCCCCTCCAGGTCGAACAGCCTCGCGCCCGTCTCCACCCGGCAGGGGGATGATGAGTCGAGAAGTCCTCGAGATCGACTTCATCTGACCAAGTCGGTCATCCGAGCTCGAGTCTGTGCGTTGGATTGCGATTATGGCTACATCTAGCCGAAGAGTTAAATAGCGCCGAAGTGATTTCGTGAAATGGAGCCAATCTTCAACCGAAGGTTGGCTTGCATCAACAGATTATAAGCCTCTATCGTCCTTTTTCTCATCCCCGATTCCGACAGCTTGGTTCCTACCTCGGCTGGGGCTGATACTCGGTGAGGTCCATTGGAATTACTGGCACGTGTTTGAGCAAGGACTGACAAATCCCCCTGCCGCGCTCGCCGTAGAATGCGAACCGATCGTCCTTCCGCGCAAGCAAGAAGTCCTGGCTCGGATCGTAGAACTTGATGCAACCGCGGGCCTCGAGTGCCTCAGAAACAAGCTTGTCCATGATGGGCATGAAGGATATCATCTCCCTATGCTGTTGATTGTCGATGCCATCAGGACGCTTCTCTGCGCATAGGAAGAACACAGGACGACGGACCAGGTCTCTTGTGACGACCTGGTCCCTGCTGTACGGAACGATCTTCCTGAGATCAGGCTGCCCGATGAAGACCGGTCCCCCCTTCAAGGAGAGGTCGCGAAGGGCCTGCCTCACGGACTTATCGGAAAGCTTGATGTTCTCCATGTAATAGTTCCTCTTGAGCTGCCGATCTAGGACGGCCAAGATCCCATCCGCCATGGCCAGGCACGGGTTGCACGTGTCCCCTCTCACGAACAGCTGAGGATGAAGCGATTCTAGGGCATCCCAAGCCTTGGTGCGCTTGGCTTCGAAGAAATCTAGGTACACCCTGTCCGGGCGCTCAGCCTCCAATTGCAGGTACTTCCAGGCGCAGAGGGCGACATAGCCGGCCTTGTGTTCCTTCAGGAAGTCGACCGGATCGACCACCTCGGTCTGCATCTCGTAGACGAAGATCCTCGGGACCTTCGACGGTGGGATCACAGTGTAGAAAACATGGACGAAACCGATGTGAGCCCGCAACTCCTTGATAAGGCCCTCGTAGAAGTCGGCAGCCGAATCCAAGCCCCCGAGGACCCTCGCAACGCTGTATGAGTCGAATACTCTCCGGTTCAGCCTTATCCTGTGACGGGATGCACTGGCAGCCACCGCTTCGCTGTAAGCGTTCTGAAAGGCCTCTTCGTCATCGAATCGGACTCCAACACCTATGGGGCAGAAGAAATCCTTGAACACTCCCTTGACGTTGAACTCCTTAGAGTCGAATGCAACAACGCTTGCCACAAGGACATCACTCGCGGGCATTCGATATCAATCTTGTTAGTGCCTGCAGTCCACCGACACGGGCGCGATACTATCTCGTCCAGAACCCGACGATATGATTCTCAGCCGGTCCTCCGACGTAGAACACGCTCGAATCGTTCAGGGTGGCGATTATCCTGTCGGAGTCGACTACAACCACCCCGAACGGGAACTCCTGCGCTCCGTCCGTGCTCCAGCTACGCTCGAGAACGAAGAAGCTCGACCCGTTCAGTGCGATCCCCTCCCTGAGGTCGTACGGCAAGCCCCTAGAACCGTTCAGGTCGAACAGCCTCGCGCCTGGCTCTTTCGGAGACCCGCCTCGACCACGAAGTGTGGTAGGAGATGATGCGTCGAGCTAGGCTACAGGTAGTGGCAATTCACTTGTTCTTCAGCCCGGACTTCCGACTGTGGTAAGACGTTTTGTCTTCGTTGACGAGTCAGGGGACCTCGGATTCGGTGAAGGGGGGTCTCAACACGTAACGATGGCTGCGGTGGTCACGAGTTCTCCCAGGCAGCTCGAACGAATTCCCCTGAAGATCCGGAGGAGGAGACTGAAGAAGAGCCTCCTCAAGATGCCTGAGCTCAAGTTCCAGAATTCCGGACCGGGAATCAGAAAGGCGACCCTGAACATGGTAGGGCGACTGGAAGATGTCTCAATAACGAGCATCACCGTGGTCAAGACCGGTTCTCCACAGAGGAGACGGAAGTGTTCAGGCGAAGCGCTCTATCTTTGGTTGGCGGGGGAACTCTTGCTTGAGGTGGCCTTGCGAGGCAGGTCAGGAAACGAGTTCAACTTCATTTTCGATGCGAGGCCATTGGGGAGGTCGCTTGGACGTTCGTTCGAAGAACGGATGAATTCGATCGTCGTAGAACGGTGCGGACTGTTGCGAGCGATCCCTCCGAGAATCCGCATCTCGCGGTTCGATTCCATGAACTCAAAGGGGCTGCAGGTCGCAGATTTCGTGGCAGGGGCAGTTCAAAGGAAGTACGAACATGGAGAGACCTGCTACTTCGACCTAATCTCATCGAGGGTAGAACTGGACAGAATGACTCCGCTGGGTCCATGAGATATGCGCAGACCCTGGCCGGATTATTGCCTGTGCGTACCAGGGCGCACCATGACCAGCCAGGACTTACCTGCGCTGTTCTCATCGCAACGGCTCCTAATAAGTCTTACGTGTGGATGTAGCCCAATCATCTCGTCCTGAA
>JAHIZT010000112.1 GCA_018814355.1 Candidatus Thermoplasmatota archaeon
ACCGTATTCGACCTCGACGATGCAAGCCATTCCGTCTACTGTGCGTGTGCTCGTCGACTCGTGGCCGTTGGTTGGCGGTGTGAGGACAATCTCGAGCTTGAAGGATTCGTACTCCAGGAGGCGATTGAATGAAATTGGACGATTTCCGAATTGACCTCTTGGTGGGCCATTGTGGTCTCTCTGCCCTATATACAGAGAATGTTCGTTTGGGAATAAGGCGGGATGACCTAATCCGACCTTGGAAAATCCGAAGGTACGCTTCCTGATCTACGCTGCGCTGTCGCGTTTCTTGGCTTCAGGGTTGATGATGTCTGCGACATCGAAATCCATGAACGGGTGCAAGAGCACACGCGCTCTAGAGGCCACGGTAGCCTCTCAGAAAGGCCGTAGGTCGGTCCCTCACTCAAACCAGAGATGTAAGGAATATGCGCTTCGCCTAGTGTTTGATCTCGCTGACGATTTCTTTCAGCTCTTCGAGTCTGCGCAGAGCTTCGTCCATGCTTTTCTGGCGTTCTTCCCTGCCAATTGGGCTCAGATCACTTACGCTTCCTTCGAGGGAATTCATCACACGATTGGCGTCTTTCATCATTTCGACGGCGAGCCAGCGAGGGTCCTTTTCATCGAGCTCTTGGCAAACGCTCAGAATGCTGTAATCCTGTATGGTAGCAAGTCTTCGCAGGAATGTGAGCTTGCAGGTCAATCGTTCTTCCTTGTCTTTTGACCGATGGCAGCGGTCCATCTCATCGTCATAGATATTCTGTAGCGTTTTCTTCTTGCGAAATGGCAGGAGGAAGTCTGTCAAGGATTCACCCCGAGAACGGCGGTCTTGATGACGCTGCGGTCGAGCATGCCGAGCAGGAACCAGCCTTCCACCTGTGAGCCTCTGCTTCAGTTTGCCCAAAGGGTGAGGCAGCTTTTTGATGATAGGCCACTTCTCATCGAAGTAAGATCTCCAAGTTCGGATCATCAGAAGCGTCCTCTTGATGCCTGTCCGCATGTGCACCGTCATTGTGATCCTGGGTCTTAATGTGTAGGGAAAAGGTCGGGTTAGGTCATCCCGCCTTATTCCAGAATGAATGTTCTCTACATATAGAGAGGCAGCCCCGCTGCCGCTAGGCCGTGAAGATAGGCTAGAGAGGGTCGCTAGAGCCCGTCTGAGTGCTACCCATCCCTGACACCGTATCTTCTATGGTCTGATGAACGGGTAAGCCTAGGCGACGGGCACTCGTAGCAGTCAGCCCGAGACATATCATCGCCGTTACTACACTTGCTACACTTCCCTAGTTTCCTCGACTTGCTCGAATGGAGAGGTCTCCCGCAGTTACACCTCAAGGTCTCTCGGAATTTCTGGCTGAACCTGTCTTTCGGCCAAAGCTCGTACCTAACGTCTTCCATCGGTTCATCCCTGCCGTGTGACCTTCTCGAACTCTTCCCTCCAAGTTCGGATCATCAAAAGCGTCGTCTTGATGCTGTTGTCATTCCTTGATCTTCCGCAGACTAAGCACTCGGCCCTCAATCGTCCAGCGCATTTTCATGCCTTTCTTGATCTGGGTCATCGCGACCAGGGGCTTGGGGATGCTTATCGTCAAGGTGCCGTTGCTAGTCCTCGCGATAGTCCTGATCCACCGTTCTGCGCGTCGGCGCGTCATTAGTCTCCCTCAAGGGCTTCTTCCATGATAAAACTAGTCCTCAATAATGCCTGAAATGGTCAATTGGTATATCTGGCTAGGCCATACCGACTTTAACCATCGTTAAAGGAAAGTAAGGTGTTCGGGGTTCGGCGGCCAAGCCTCAAATCGATGGAAAATCATGATAATAATGGGCAATGAGCCAGTATCAAGCATTTTCCATGCGAATCATTTGTATCATCCCCTATCATGCTTTTTCCATCGATTTATTTGCATGACCGTTTGAATCATCTTCTATCATTGGATTCCGTGCCTGTTGATGCATGTTCATCGGCAATTGAAAAACATTTGCACCGTCAATGTTCAACAGATGCCTAGAGTCCTTAGCACCGTCCGGCTTCGGGTCGCGAGGGGTTGCGCTCATCATCGCGGTCGTCGAGGGCACGATGTACACGATGCTTGTCCCCTCGAATAGACGTCCGCTGGGAGAGGAAATTACGAATCTGACAGAAATGGCATTGAAATCCGTCCTGAGCCTTCCTCTGTCGCCTGGCTATCAAATCGGGTCTAGGTGACGGTGCTTATTGGAGGTATGAGATGAGCAACACACCATCCAAGATCGCAGCTAGCGTCGTCCTAATGGTTATCTTCCTGGTCGACGCCATGCTGTACATATGGCAGGTACCGGAGAACGATTGGAGCTACTTGGCTCTGGCCACAGTCTACGCCGTGTCGCTGTTGATCGCAGCCGGCATCGTGAGCGTGCTGAACAAACCTTGAGGGGATTCATTGGACACAGAAGAGATTCCCGAGACGCTGGAGATTGGCAAGGACTATATCTCGCTCAGATTCGAGCTGCCAAACAATTTGGTTCCGGTTCCATGCACGGAGGAACTTGAGGACTATGGCTTCTGTCTGATCATGGTATGGCCGGAATACCGCTGCCCAGGATACGAGCATTGTCCTGGGGCGCAAATGGTCTTCAATAGCTATGTTCCGTACCATACTCCTATCCCGTGCCCAGATTGCAAGGGAGAGCTCAAGAACTGGATAGAGGGCAAGTGTGAGAGATGCCGAGACTATCAGCAGGTCCCGCTCGAGGAGACCTATGCTTGCGATCTCTGTGAATACTGGCGGTTCGACCATTGCGAGCTGTTGCACATCGACAAGAGAAGACGGCCCAAAGAATGCAAGCACCTGCTCTCGAAAGCGCCGAAGGTTGCCTGGCTGAAAGGGATGGCATGACGACGGATTACCAGAGATTCAAACAGACATGGACGCCGAGGACATGACAGCTCTCGCCGGTGCAGGGCTCGCCCATCACCCGAGCCCCTCAGGGATGGATGATCTTGAAGGAGACACGCACGCCCGAGAACCTGACCACGTGCAAAGAATGCATAACGCTCACACTTACCGTGCCCAAGGACTGCCGCCTGAACATCGGTTCGTCTGCAGGAGCTGTTCAATCACGAGGTCTTTCGGGATCTCTGCCACGGCTGTCCTCTCGAGAGAAAGTAGGTCTCAGCTGGATCGATTGGTAATATCAGCAGCGATAACGACGACCTATTTGCCATATACTGGCTTGTTGTCTATTATAAGCCGAAGGTGGTCGGCGACGGGACGGTCAGCCACAAACGGGTCTACACTCAGGCATACCCTACCCCCTCACGGAAGTGGCCTAGGATTAGTTCTTTTCCGTTTCCAACACCT